>DASXBH010000285.1:0-8058 GCA_036491775.1 Candidatus Acidiferrum sp. | reverse complement strand
CCTTAGTGCCAAATTCTGAAGCGCCGCGCAGCCGCACGCTTACGTTGGCATCGCAACGCAGCGAACCTTCCTCCATGTTGCAATCACTCACTCCGGTGTACAGCAGGATCTGCCGAAGTGTAGTCAAGTAAGCGTAGACTTCGTCGGGAGTGCGCATATCGGGCTCAGAAACAATCTCGCTGAGTGGCGTGCCACAGCGGTTGTAATCTACGTAAGTTTTTTCGGCGGACTGAGGGAAGCCATCGTGCAATGACTTGCCGGCGTCTTCTTCCAAATGGAGGCGGGTGATACCGATGCGCTTCGCCTTGCCATTGTGCACGATGGAAATCCAACCGCCTGTAGCGAGCGGCAGTTCGTACTGTGAAATTTGATAGCCCTTGGGAAGATCCGGATAGAAATAATTCTTGCGCGCGAAACGGGAGTCTTCGTGCACGGCGCAATTCAGAGCAAGCGATGCCCGCATGCCCATTTCGACGGCTCGTTTGTTGAGAACTGGAAGCGTGCCCGGCAACCCCAGACAAACCGGGCAAACATTGGAATTGGGTTGATCGCCGAAGCGAGTGGAGCAGCCGCAGAAGATCTTTGTCGCCGTCAGAAGCTGCGCGTGGACTTCCAAGCCAATTACTGGCTCGTACTTGGCGAGCAGTTCTGGAGATAAAGAAGCTTCGGTAGCGAATTTAGTCATGGCCGATGAAAAAGTATAGCAGAGGCCACGCCTCATTCGGTGTGGTGCGCACACCTTCAGACGGCTGTAACTTCGGCCGCTTTTAATTTGGGGCTCAGATACTCGACGAGCGCAAAGCCGCCGAATAGGAGAGTTACGTAGAACGAATCTCCCAGCAAGGTGTTTCCAAAATAGGGGATGCCGGCCACATAGCAGGCCAAAAGGCCGGCAAAGGTCTTAGGATAAATGGACATAGTGCCCATCGCCCACATTCCGAAATTGGTGATCAGGAAAAACTGGATCGCGCCAAGAAGTGTGGCGAGCGAGAGCGGACCTGCTGTTTGGTTGCGATGGACCGCCATGCCGATCAGGACGCTTATACAAAAGCTGAAGTACACAACTGGCATAAGCCGGTGGAATCCAATGAACAAGTCCCCCAGGAAAAGGCCAGCAAGGGAAAAAAGGAAGGCTTGCCATCCTTTACCGAATTTCGCGCCGCCGAGAAGCGCCATCGCACCGACGGGCGCGAAATTCCAGGGATGCGGCAGGATGCGCACAATCGCGGCAAACAGCAGAAAGGCTGCAACGATTAAGCCGCGAAGGAAAATGATGCGGCGCTCAGAATTTTCCTTAAAGAGCATGGCTAATTTCCTTTCGAGAAGGCAGCAAATCGCAAAACACAAAGGAATCGCGTTCGACAATCTCACCGGTATGAACGGTAACCTGCGTCTGAAATATGGGGCCGTCGAAAACAAAGGTGTGAAACTCACCATTTTCACCGCAAGGATCGACCGTGGCGGGCAATTCGGCAAAGAACCTGGCGTCGAGTTCTCTCCCGGCGAAGCTTTTGTCTAGTTTCTTGGGATCGATACACGCGGTGATCGCGCGGAAGCCATCGCGGACGAACCGTTGGGCCAATTCGCGGGTGTCAACGTCCCACAAAGGAAAGATGGCTTGTGCTTCGACAGATGCCAACTTTTCCTCGCGATAGGTACGCAGATCGCGCAGGAAAATGTCGCCGAAGCCGAAGTGGCGGACACCCGAATTTCGAAAGTGCAAAACTGCGTCCGCCATACGAGATTCGTAAATGGAATTGGCGCATTGCGGCGGGATGAACACTTCGTGCAGAGGCAAGCCGATCGACCGAGCCTGCTGGTGAAGAAGTTCGCGGCGCACTCCGTGCATACTGATGCGGTCATAGCCCTCAGTGACCGTGGTTAAGAGAGCGACGGCCTCGAACGTCGGATCGGTAAGAAGCGCGTGCAAAGCCATAGCGCTGTCTTTGCCTCCACTCCAGGAAAAAACCAATGGATGGCGCATGGATTAGTTTCGGCCCGCGAATTGGTAACGCACACCTACAATAGCGTCGCGTCCCAAGGCAGGATAGCCGAGCGCATCTTGATATTGCTTGTCGAGAATGTTCGTGGCGCGGGCGTAGAGAGCAAAGCCGCGTGGAAACTGATAGCTGGCAGAAGCGTCGAAGCGAGAATATCCGGGATCGCGCGTGTAGCCGAGACCGAGAAAATCGCTGTCGGTGCGCTGCCCCATGAAATATCCAGCCAAGGTCGCGCTAAAACGGCGGAAGGTTCCCGTCGCGGTAACGGAGCCAGAATTTACAGGGCGACGAAGCAGCCGATTGCCGGCGATTTCGGAGGGATCAAATGAATTGGGAGATTTGATGACCAAGCTGTCGTCGTAAGTATAATTTCCCCGGAGAAACAGCCATTTTGTGGCGCGAGCCTCGGCCGCAATGTTCGTGCCGCGTGCGCGAGCCAGATCGGTGTTGAAATAATAGCCGAAGCTAGGGGGCGCGTTGGGAACGGTGATGCCGCAGGTGTTTCCCATGGCGGGCGGCGCCAAGGTTGAGCAAAAGGCGAAGCTGATGATGTCGTAGAAGCGATTGGAGAAATAGTCGGCGTTGATCTTTACCCGATCGCGGAACAGCTTCTGCTCGATTCCGGTGCTCCAGGTTTTGCTTATTTCCGGTTTCAGCAGCGGATTTCCTATATCGCCAAATTGGTCGGAATAAAGTTGATCGAACCGTGGCTCCTTGATGCCTTCTCCGTAAAATGCGCGGACCAATGTATCTCCTAAAACACCTTGGCTATAATGCAGCACGAAGGAAGCTCCGGCCCTGGGAACTACTCGCGTGCCGAAGTTGCTGTTATCCTCAGCACGCGCACCAACATCAATGATCAAGCGTGCTATAGGGGTATAGCGCAAATCCAGAAACCCGCCTTGATTGTTGCGGCGGACGTGGTTCTGCGCCAATGAGTAGATGTAGGCGTTTTCAACTTCGTATTGGTAACCCAAGGTGAAAGCAAATTTTCTAGCTACGTACGTAGATTGCAGCTGGAAGCCGGCGCGATTGTAGTTGTAATGCGAGTCAGACGTGAAGTCGCAAAATTCCGCGGTCGCGACCGCATTCGGATTCGACTGAGGACAGAAGGCGAACGGATCCGTGGCGTAAAAACTCTGCGTCGGATTGAAGCTATGCTGGCGGAGGTACGCCTCTGTGCCCATCAACTGATGGTGCCAGTGCGAACCGGTGACAAAGTCCCAGCGTGCATTGGCGCTGAACAATTCCTGATTGATGCGCTGATAGAGGCTGGGCGGTTCGAAAATCGTTTGTCCGGGAATGCCGGCTCCGGAATTGTTGTTGCGAACCGTGAGGCGAAGTTGGTTGGTATCGCTGAAGGCATAGCCAAAATTCCCCGTTAGAGTGCGGTTCAGGAAATCATTGTTCGGCCCCTGACCATCCGTGTGGAAATAAGAAGCCGCTCCGGAATAGTCAAATCTGCCCAACAGGCCGGAAATTTGCACGCCGGTTCGAATTGTTGCGTAGTCGCCGCCTTCCGTGAAGACCGAGACAGCCGGCACGCCGGTGGTTCCACGATGCGAGAAAACTTGAATCACACCAGAGACCGCGTCCGTGCCATAGATCGCCGACTCAGCCCCACGCACCACCTCAATCTTGTCCACGTTGTCCAGCGTCAAAATTGAAAAGTCGACAGCGCCGCCAGGAGGATTGATCGGCGTTCCATCGATCAAGACTTTCGTGAAGTTGGAATTTCCTCCATTCAGAAAAATCGAGGTGGTACCTCCATTGGCGCCGGTTCGGCCGAAAGTAACGCCGGGAGAATAGGCCAGCACATCTGGCAAGGTGACGGCTTGCCGATCGATGATTTCCTGAAGCGAAATGACATCGGTCGGCGCCGTAGTTTGCTGCTCGCGCGTCGGTTCCGTTTGCGCGGTTACAATAACACTGGACGACAAGGGCTCAAGGTCCATGCGCAGGCTCGAAATTTTCGATTCACCCTCCGTCAACGACGTGACGATTTCACGCGTAGCGAAAGGTTGACGAGAGTAAGTGATGCGATAGCGGCCCTCGGGCAGGGCTAGAAGATACGCACCATCTTCGTTCGAAGTAGCAGTCCAAACTTTAGCCTTGGAATCGGTCTCCGCTTGCGCGGTCACCTGCACACCGCTGAGAGGCTTGCCGGCCGGATCAGTAAGAATGCCGGTTATGCGTGCATTGGAAGAATTGGATTGCGGATTTGCGAAAGCCAGCGGAACTGAAGAAACGAGAAACAAAGCGAAGACAAGTACATAAAGAGTTTTCATGGTTCCTCCGCTCCCTCACGCGCGGGAGAGTAAAGGTTGGCCGGCGCAACGCGAACGTTACGCGGGCTGCAGACTTCGCCGGTATCCTGGCTTGGCGGCAAATCGGCGCTCCCGAATTTTCGGGTAACGCGCCCGCTACCTTCCCACCGTGCTGTCCAGAAAAGCGAAACGCGGCAGTGGATGCGAGCTAATGAATCCGCCTTACAGTCGCGCGGCGGCGACGGCCTTGCACCGTCTTCCCGTGCACGAAGTCTGCGGTGATTGTGGAGGGGCGCGGCGCCCGCTGTGGGTTGAGATGGTCGGTGAGAACGAAATCACCGGGCAAAGGTGGACGAGTGAACTACGTTTTTTCGAAAAGTGTGACGCGTGGGCGCCCCGCGGGAGTCATCTCCACGGAAAGCGGCGCCTGAAACACCTGCTCGAGAAGCTCACGCTGAAAAACGGTAGCGGGAGATCCGACACGCAAGCACTTTCCCTTTTGCAGCAGCACGACTTGATCCGCATATTCGCCCGCGAGGTTTAATTCGTGGGTAACGACTACGACGGTATACCGGTTTTCAGCGGCCAGCCGACGCAACGATTCCAGAAGATCGACTTGCGCGCCAATATCCAGGTGCAGAGTAGGCTCGTCGAGCAACAGCAGCAGCGGCTGTTGAGCCAGCGCGCGTGCCAGGATCACGCGCTGTTTTTCACCGCCGGAGATCTGGTCCATCCAGCGATCGCTGAGATGCTCGGCGCCGACTTGAGCAAGAGCATTTTTGGCGATGGTGACGTCATGCTCTGTTTCGAAGCGTAGCGTGCGGCCGTACGCATGCCGGCCTTGCAACACGAATTCCCAGGTGCGCGAAGGAAACAGCAGGCGGCTCTCCTGTTGGACTAGAGCTATCCGCTGCGCACGCGTTTTGGGAGGCAGCGCGTGGGTGGCATATCCATTCAGGAACACTCGGCCGGAAAGAGGCTCCAGCGCGCCCGAAATAAGTTTCAGCAGCGTAGACTTGCCGCTGGCATTCGGGCCCAAGATCGCCACGATTTCTCCTGGCTTGGCCTGAAAGCTGAGCGCCTCCAGTGTGAACAGAGGGGCCTGCGAAGGATTCGGCGAGTAGACGTAACTGGCCTGTTCTACAGTGAGGCGAACGTCCGGATTAGAGCGCGGCTGCTCTCCTGGAGGCATCGGCGTGCGATGTGGGCTGCTCATGCGAGTCTCCGCCGCAGCAAATAAATGAAGAGCGGCGCGCCGGCCATGGCGGTCATCGCGCCTACCGGCAATTCGGATGGGGCAACCACGGTGCGCGCCAGGGTATCGGCGATTACCAGCGCGATCGCCCCGCCCAGTGCGGACGCGGGTATCAGCATGCGGTGGTCGGAGCCAAAAATCAGGCGCATGACATGAGGCACAAGCAGCCCTACGTAGCCGATCGCTCCGCTAACCGAGACAGCAAGGCCGGTCAAAACCGAAGCAGCGAGATAAACGACGATGCGAACGCGCGGAACATCCACGCCAAGGTGCATCGCCTCTTTTTCTCCTGCCAGCAGCAGATTCAGGTCGGAGGCCGTGGTGTAAATCGCGCCCGCCGCAATGACAAAACCAATGCCTAGAAGATATAGAAGGCTTTTCGGCTGCGGGGTGGAAAGGTCACCCATCAGCCAGTAGGACGCGCCGCGAAGATTGCCGCCAGCGAGCGTGGACATCAGAAACATGATGACCGCAGAGAGAAATGATGCGGTGATGATACCGCCGAGGAGAAGCGTTCCGCCGTCGATCTGTCCGTCGCGACGTCCAAGAAAATATACCGCAGCGATTGTCGCAGCAGCTCCGATAAACGCGCCCAACGGTGTGATTAGTCCGGCAAGTTCGGGGGAAAGCGCCAAGTGACTCTCGACGATGAGTGCGAGGATCGCTCCAACCGCAGCGCCCGAAGAAACCCCCAAGACATATGGATCAGCGAGAGGATTACGAAGCAGCGCTTGAAAACTGGCCCCCGCGACGGAAAGCGATGCGCCAACAACAATGCCAAGAAGTATGCGAGGAAGACGGATGTCCACTACGATCATGCCGTAATCGGTGGAGATGGCCCGAGTCTGGCCGAGAAGGACACGGATCAGATCGCGGCCGAGGCCGTATAGCGATACCTGCACGGCGCCCAATTTCAGCGCGATAACCACCACGACAAATAAAATCAGCAACAATACGCCACAGCGCAAGAGCAACCGGCTGAATGTCAGCGGGCGCATGGGCACTCCTGGCTTATTGAAAATGCGTCAGCCCGATTTTTCGCAGCCGGTTTCTGCGGTGGTGGCGTTGGCGTGCCAGCAGGAGCAGCGTCTTTCCCCGGTGCGGGAACATCGGAAAACGCTTCGGGATGAAGTTGCCGCGCCAGTTCCTCGATTGCAGATACGATGCGCGGCGCTGGGCGATTCACCGCTTCACTTATTACCGCGAAGCGCCGATTGTGTACCGCATCCAGGATCCTCCAACCGGGCCTGCTGGCTAAGGCGTCAAAGTCTCTCGTGGCATTTTCGGAGTGGGAAGCAGCGAAGACGAGATACTCGGGCTGCAGGCGTACCACCTCTTCCAGATTGGTTTGCGGCCAATCCTTCGCCGAGTCGACGATGGAGATCGCTCCGGCTCTGTGTAGCGCGTCAGCAATGAACGTGTCTTTCCCAACGGAAATCAGTGGCTCTGTCCACACGATGAAAAGCACTCGGCTGGGCTGTACGTCCTTGAGTTTGGCCTGAAGAACGGCCAGACGCCGGACCATATCTTCGCCAAGCGACTTTCCGGTGTCTGGCACGCCAAGAACAGTGGCCAGTTTCTCCGTGGAGGAAATGATTTCGACGACGGTGTGGGGATCGGTGGCATAACTGGGAATTCCCAAAGTGTCTAGCGCGCGCACTGTGTCCAACCGATTGATGCTTTTGGTCACCAGAACAAGATCCGGATGCAGGGCCGCAATTTTTTCGAAATTTGGATTGATGGCGCCGCCCACTTTGGCTTTTTTCAGTGCATCGGGTGGGTAATCGCAATAATCGGTGTCGCCCACCAATCGGTCCTGCAATCCCAACGCATAAATCGTTTCCGTCAAGCTGGGTGCCAAGGACACGATACGCTCGATGGACACCGGCACACGAAGAGTGCGCCCCGTTTCGTCGACAATTTCTCGTGTTTCAACTGCGGGCGGGACACCGGGAGCTGCATTTTGTGCACGCAACCCGGCTACGGAAAAAACCGCGCAGACCAATGCGACACTCAGCGTCTTTGGCAATGATTTGCGAAAGCTTCGCAGCACGATCTCCCCTGACGAGAGTCCTCAAAATGCCTAATAAAAAAAGCCCCGCGAGACGGGGCTAGTGCGGGCGGCGTTCTCTCTCGCGAAGGATACGCAGCCATTCCGGCTTGGGAGGGTAGCCTGGCTCACAGCACTTTCGCTGATTACAGTGGCGGGACCGCGGCCGATTTGCACGGCACTTCCCCACTTCCCTGTCCGGTTGAAATGAGAATTCAGTGTACGGGGCGCCCGGAGAGGTGTCAATGGAATCAGGGCTATTTGCCTGTCAGGAAATCAGCGATTTTTCCAATTCGGCTTCCGTTTCTCCACCAGCGCGCGCAAACCTTCCTGAGAATCTTCCAAGCGATACAGTTCATTTAGAAAAATGTCCATGGACTTTTTCAGGCCGTCGCGCAACGACAAGCCCATGCCGCTGAGAATCGCCTTTTTGGCCATCGTCAATACCGGAGCCGAATGCCCGGTGATTCTGGCGATAAGATCATT
>DASXBH010000284.1:0-18312 GCA_036491775.1 Candidatus Acidiferrum sp. | reverse complement strand
CTCTCTCACCCAAGGCCTGCCCTCGCCTCGCCATACTTGGACGGCCCGCACCCCGCAATCTCAGGCACTCCTCAGCTTGCCCCCGCAAAGTGGGGAGATCATCCCGTTTGCCGAGCCGCAGACCGTCTCCCTTTCTAACCCCTCTCCGCCTCCGCCGCTGACTTCTTCTCACGTAATTCTGCGCAACTGATCACTCCCTCCGCTTGACTATACCCGCGTATGCGTATGGGACGCGCTTCCCATAACGTTTGTTGTTCTTTAAGTCCAAAAAATTTGAGGTGAAAGAAAATGAAAGTCCGAATCATAGCTGTACTCTTGGCTGCCGCCTGTGCCACCTGGCTCCCCGCACTCGCCCAGCAACCAGCCGCACCAGCGCAGCCCACTCCGACGCAAGCCGCGCCCAAGGCTCCGCCTCCCGCTTCCCAGGATGCAATGAAATCCTGTTGCGGCGGTTCCTGCGATATGGCCAAGCACGACGAGAATTCCGCAGACGCCGAGCACCATCACGCCGATTGCTGCGCCGAAAAAGATGCCAAAGCGCTGTCCTGCTGCCAAAGCAAAGACGCGAAATCCGCTATGGCATGCTGCAATAAAGACGACAAAAACAAAGATCCCAAGTCCGCCATGGACTGCTGCAAAGGGCACGGCTCTGAAATGTGCGCAGCGAAAGGCAAAAAGGGCTGCTGCGACGCCGCTCACGCCAAGGATGGAACCTCCTGCTGTGGCAAAGACGCCATGGCATGCAACACCAAGGATGGAAAATCCTGCTGTGACGCTGCAGGTATGGCGGAACACTGCAAAGCGCACGCCAACGGACGCTAGCACTTCACAAAAACAAAAAGGGCCTCAGTAACTGCTGAGGCCCCTCTAATAAACTCCCGGTTACAGCGCCACCGCAGCAACGCTACCAGTCGCACAGCGAACCGCGCTCCAAACTAAAGCTTCAGCCCCATCACCCGCACTAATTTCTCTTCCAGCCTCTTCAACTCCAGCTCTCGCGCGTGCTCCTCGCGTGTTCGGTCATTCAGCGCTTCCTTCAACAATCGTAGATTTTGCCGCAGTTCCATCTGCCCCAGCGCCAATCTCGCCAGCGATTGCAATGCATCTTTCTGCTCCTCGTCCAGCTCGCGCGGCTCCCGATCCACCACGCATACCGTTCCCAGCGCGAAGCCGTCTTCATTCACCAGCGGCGCCCCCGCGTAAAATCGAATCTTCGGCTCCGCCACCACCAGCGGATTATCCTTGAAGCGATCGTCCTTCGTTGTGTCCGGCACCACGAACAATTGGCTCTGCTGTATCGCGTAAGCGCAGATCGACATCTCTCGCGGCGTCTCCTGCACCTGCACTCCGAATCGCGATTTGAACCATTGCCTCCGGTCATCCACCAGCGACAACAACGCCATAGGCGTCCGGCAAATATGCGCCGCCAGGATCACAATGTCGTCAAAACTCTGCTCCGGCTCAGTGTCCAGCAGCGCGTAGCGATCCAGCGCCGCGAGGCGAGCGGCTTCTCCTGTCGGCACCGAAGTGGGTGTGCTCATATCCACCTCCAGGCTTGCAAGGATGGCGATTTCCGGCGCCCATCATACTGCAGTCGGCCGCCCACGCAATAGGCCCCAGCCTCGACTTCACGCCCGCGAGAGTTGGCGAAAGTTCTCGCTAATGTCATCATGCGAACGACCCCCAGCGCAGTCACTTTCCCTGCGTCAGCCCGCATCACCAACGAGGAGCACTCATGCTGCGTCGCACAATTTTGTCCTTCACTTTGCTCTTCGGACTCTGCCTGAACGTGACAGTAGCTCAGAAGAAGAACACGATCGCCCCCGCCAATCGCGAGCAAGAGCGCCGCAGCTTTGCCATGAACGTCGCCCGCGCCATCAACGCCGCCGAAGCCAATTACAAAAAAACTCATCAAACGTATGCCACTTGGGACATCCTGCTCGGCGCCGGCGACTTCTCCGAATCCGGCACCAAGTGGTCCAGCGAGTCCTTTCCCACCGTCGCCCACGCCATGTACGGCCGCGGCCCGGAAATTGTTGCGGGTTGGAAGTTGCGCCTGACACTCTCCGCAAACGGCAACGCCTACGACTTGCTTCTCGAAGACGCCAACGATCCCAAGTGCGGCTACGCCATCGTCAGCGACGAGCGCGGCCAAATCCGCGAAAGCAAGTTCCTCGATTGTGCATCCTGATTTTTATTTGTTGCGATTCGGCAGACCTGAGTGGCAGCAGCCGCTCATCGTCAATCCGCCGGCGTAAGTGGCAAGTCTCGTTCGCTGTGATGCTGCATCGGCAAAATCGAAAAGTATTTATAGCGGCAGGGCTCGCACCGGAACGCCGGTATGCGCAGCGTTCGCCACACGAATGCCGTGGACGTATCCACATAGTCCCCGGAAATTCGCTTCAAATC
Organism: Candidatus Acidiferrum sp.; assembly: GCA_036491775.1. GTDB lineage: Bacteria > Acidobacteriota > Terriglobia > Acidiferrales > UBA7541 > Acidiferrum. The sequence continues at coordinate 15,903 of DASXBH010000284.1, read as the reverse complement.
GTGATTCCCGCAAATCGGGCAGTGCGCCTTCATGGCCTCGCTCAGCGACATCAGCCGCGCGTGGAATCTTCCGTGACAATTCTTGCACCGCCACGGGTACACCCCCACCAGTCCCAAAAAGAAATCCCCACTCGAATGTCTTCGTGAACGCCTCACTCCCGCCTGCTTACAGATGGGGCAAATCATTAGGTCCCGGGTGGCCTCCCTGACTCGCGTCAGGATAGGTTACTGCGCCCGTGCAAGGCAAGGACCAACGCACTTTGCCGTTTCGCACGCTACAATAGAATTTAAGCTAACCAACGAGAGGACTCGGAATGCCGAATTACACTGACGAACACGCCCAAGCCGGCGTAAATACCAAACTCCCCACCCTGGAAGTTTGGCCCAATCAATACCCCGGCTACGTAATAACCACCCGCTACCCGGAATACACGTCCATGTGCCCAAAGACCGGCTTGCCCGACTATGGTACCATCACCATCCAGTACAAGCCGCGCAACTCGTGCATCGAGCTGAAATCCCTGAAAATGTATCTACTTGCCTACCGTAACCTCGGCATCTTCTACGAAAATGCCGTCAACAAGATCCTCCACGATATCGTCAAAGCGGTCGATCCTCACTGGTGCGTCGTCAAAGGTGAATTCACCGCGCGCGGCGGTCTCAACACCTCCATCTTTGCTCGCTGGCCGGAACGCTCCGGCGACGTGCCCGTCACCCGTAAGCGACGAGGCACTCGCTCTTAATCCTAAGTTAGACATGCGGCTTGTCCCGGTGGATAATCTTCACGTTAACCAGCTAAACTTACTGAGCACCTATCTCGAGGAGGGAGAAGAATGAGCATTTCTCCAAACGTACCAAGTCCCCAGGACTCCTATCACTACGAATCCACCGGCACTCCCAGATGGATTCCGGTGCTCTTTGGGCTCCTTTTCATTGCTTTGGCCGGAATCGCTTATGCTGGCCACTCGATTCAGGGGCGTCTCGAACAGGACTTGTTCAAGTCCGAGCAAGAAAACAAGATTCTTTCCGCCCAACTGGAACAGGCCAATACTCGCCTTGCGGATCTCAAAGGCCAAGTAGAAGTCGCCAGCCAGAAAATCGGCATGACTCAATCGGAAATCGCCGAAGCTCGCAGCCGCGCCGAGGCCATTCGCAAGCAACAGACCGCCTCTGATCAGAAGCTGACTCAGCAGATCACCGCCGCCCAAAAGGAAAGTGAAGAGAAAATTGGCGCCGTGGCCACCGAAGTTGGCGGCGCCAAGAAAGACATCGAGTCTACCCGCACCGATCTCGAAGCCACCAAGTCCAAACTCGATCGCGCCACAGGTGATATGGGCGTGATGAGCGGCTTGATCGCGCGCAATCACGATGACCTCGAAGATCTCAAGCGTCGCGGCGACCGCAACTACTATGAATTCACTCTGCAAAAGGCCAAGACACCGCAGCGCGTTGGGCCTGTGCAGATGAGCCTCAACAAGAGCGACCAGAAAAAATCCAAGTACACCGTCACCGTTCTCGCCGACGATAAGTCCATCGAGAAAAAAGACAAAACCGCCGGCGAACCCGTTCAGTTCTACGTCAAGGGCAGCGCCCGCCTGGCTCCTTACGAGATCGTGGTCTTCGACGTTGGCAAAAACCAGATCACCGGCTACCTGGCCACTCCCAAGGATAATGCCGCCGCCGCTCCCACATCCTCGGCTCCCGCTCAGCCTCCAGCGCAAGCTCCGGCTGCTGCTGCCAAGCCATAACGAATTTCCGCCTCCGCAGGCAGAAAAAACGGCCATTCGGCCAATACCAAAGCCCTGCTCTCTGAATCGCCTTAGCTTCAGAGTGCAGGGCTTCTGTATATTTGCGGAACGACTGTGACCTTACTTCCTCATCTCCGATTATCTTCGTCACGAAATGCGTTGTTCTGGCGCCGATCATCAAAGTTGGCTATTTGTCTTCTGCTCGGGTGCCTCTCCTCAGTCTCGGCCCAAGATCAAGGCACTCAGCCTGCCCAGCCCGCGCAAACCATTCACGTGGATGTCGCTCGCGTGAATGTCGGCGTCATTGTCACCGATTCCCGCGGCAAATTTGTGGAGGGCCTGCGCCGCGAAGATTTCCATGTCTTCGATAACACTGCAGAGCAACCCATTACCGAGTTCGCTCCCATAGAAGAACCCGGACAGGTCCTTCTACTAATCGAGGCAGGGCCCGCCGTCTACCTGCTACAGGATGCCCACCTCCTCGTCGCCAATGCCCTGCTCAATGGCTTATCGCCAGACGATCGCGTGGCTATCGTTCGCTACGCGGATGCTCCGGAAGCTGTCCTTAACTTTACCACCGACAAACCCAGCGCTCAGGCAACCCTCGATCAACTTCAATTCAATCTGGGTTTTGGTCAGCTGAATCTCTCCTTCAGCCTGAATACCGTCCTCGATTGGCTCGCTCGCGTCCCCGGCAAAAAAACTATCCTGTTACTTTCCACGGGCGTCGACACGTCTCCGTCCACCGTCGCCCAAACTCTGCAAACGCGCCTGCAGCTTGGCGACGTACGCGTGCTCTGCATTTCCATGAATGGCCCGCTACGCAACGGCAAGGCTGGCAACAAGCGCGCGATCGAGCAGATCCGCCAAACATTTGCCACTGCCGACGCTCAACTCAAGTCAATTGCCGAAGCCACCGGAGGTCGCGCTTACTTCCCGGAAAACGCCAAAGCTTTTGAAGAGACCTATCGCCAGGTCGCCCAACTGGTGCGCCACGAATACAGCATCGCCTTCGTCCCGCCCATGCCAGACGGCGCCATTCACACTATTGACGTTAAAGTGGATTCCCACGCAACAACCGCCAAGGGAAAGGAACCGCTCTACCAGGTCGACCATCGCAGAGCTTATCAAGCCCCTGCTCCGCAAAGTCCCGCCAATCCCTGAATGTGTTTGTGAAATCCCGCAGAATGCAATTGCCAGGAAAGCTTACTCAAAGCCCTTCAACAATCGCGCCATCTCACTGAGCCGGTCATCCACTCGCGCGAACACCGTGCCCTCTTCAAATAATCCATCGCCGTTTCGCGCGCCTGCTTTCGTTCCCGTCAGCAACTCAATGCCTTGCTCCACTCGCGAAATCGGCCAGATATGAAATCGCCCGCTGGCCACGCTATCCAGAATGTCTTCGCGCAACATCAAGTCTTCCACGTTGGCTGCAGGTATCATCACGCCTTGCGACCCGTTCAACCCCAGAATCCGGCAGGTATCAAAAAATCCTTCGATCTTCTCGTTCACCCCGCCAATCGGCTGAATATCCCCGCGTTGATTCATCGAACCGGTCACCGCGATATCTTGCCGCAATGGCAATTCGGAAAGCGCCGAAAGCAACGCATAAATTTCTGTTGAGCTTGCGCTATCTCCATCTACTCCCGAATACGACTGTTCGAAACAAATGCTCGCGGCCAGCGACAGTGGCTTATCCTTCGCAAAGCTCCCGCGCAGATACCCGGCAATGATGTGTACGCCCTTATCGTGAAATCGTCCGCTTAAATTCGATTCTCGCTCAATATTAATTAGTCCGGATTTTCCCAGCGCCGCGCTTGCCGTGATACGCACCGGCTTGCCAAAACAATACCCGCCAATCTCCAGCACACTCAATCCATTCACCTGACCCACGCACGATCCCGACACGTCCACCAGCAGTGTGCCTTCTTCCACCATTTCCCGAATTCGCGTTTCGACCAGGTTGTGTCGCTCCATCTTCGAGGCCAATGCGCCGCGCACGTGCGCCGCTCGCACCACCGACTCTCCAGCCCCGGCTGCCGCATAATGCGCCTCGCGCGCCAGGTCGGCAATATCCACGAAACGAGCCGTAACTTTGTTACGCCGCCCAGCCTTGCGCACTCCATGCTCCAGGATCGCCGCGAACGCTCCCCGGTCAAACGGAAACAAGTTTTCTTTTTCGCTTAGCGCCCGCAATCGCCCCGCGTACTCCTCGATCACCACGTCGCTCAACGGCATTTCTTCGTCGAATTCCACTCGCACTTTGAAAATTTTGCGGAAATCTTCTTCATATTCGTACAGCAACTCATACAAATCGCGATCGCCGATCAGAATCACCTTTACGTTGATATCCACCGGCTCGGGCTTAATCGCTGTCGTCGTGAATGGATAAAATGTTTCCAGCGGCTGAATCTCCAGCCGGTTGTGATTCAACGTGCGCTTCAGCGCTCGCCACACTCCCGGCTCCGACAGCGCCTCAATTGAGTACATGATCAAAAATCCGCCGTCTGCGCGCAGTAGCGACCCGCCTCGCAGGTCCATGAAATCGCTGCTCCACCCGCCCCGCGTGTCATATGCCCGCTGAATCGTCCCAAACAGGTTCGCGTGCGTCGGCGTCGTCTCAAAAATTACCGGCGACGTATCCTCGCTGTTATGCGCCAGAATCACATTCACGCCATAGACTCGAAACGGATCGCGCTCCGGTCCGGGACTCTTCTGCGCCGCTTCCGGTGGGGGCTCGGCTCCCTGCTCGTCTTCACCTTCCCGCTCTTTAAATGGTCCTAAATTATCAAGCACGTGATGCCGCACTTCTTCCAGATATTCCGTCACGCTCGTACCCGGATACTTCTCTTTCAGCTCCTCAATCACTCCATCCACCAGTACCGACGCCGCTTCCTGCTCCAGATAACTCAATTCGCTCGCCAGTTCCCTCGATAACGTCAGCGTCTTCCGGTACACCACCGTAAACTCCTGGCGGAATTGCTCGTACTTTCGCTCGATTTCCTCCGCCACGCCCGCTTCCAGTTTTCCCTCGTGCACCATCTTGGTGATGTCTTCGATGGGCACCATTTGCCCTTCCAGTACCGGGAAAATTTCCGGCAGCGCCACCGCTCCCACTTGCATGTGCCCCAACGCGAATTGTTCTCGCGCAATTCGTCGCGTGAAATCGTCCATCAGCTCTTTTTCGCGAACGGAAAACCTCTCCACAATGCGGCCCTTCTGCCGCTGGAATGGTTCGCCCTCAAACACCTGCGGAATACGCCGCCGCAAAAAGTCCACACCCGCCTGCACATCCTTCTTGAATGCATTCGCCGAGCCGCGTGGCAATGTCAGCAGCCGCGGCCTGTCAGGAAACTTAAAATTGTTTACGTAGCAGCGATCCAGAGATGGTTTCGTCGATGGATGCAACTCTTCAATCATCTGCGCGATGGTGCCGCCTCGGCTGGTTCCCGCCAATCCGCAGACAAACACGTTGTAGCCCGGCGCGGAGAGTTCCACGCCCATCTTCAGCGCTCGTAGCGCTCGCTCTTGCCCAACGAATCCTTCGCGCCGTTGCGCCTGCGCCGTCGTTTCAAACGGGATGCGCGCCAACTCGCAACGCCACCGCAACTTCTCCGGCGGAAGCTCCGTCAGCCTGATCACTTCTAGTTTGTTTGTTTCTTTCATGCGACGGCGTACTCTAACACACCGCGGAGCCACGGCGTCGAAAATAGCCCTGCTCGTTACGCAACGAGTTACGCTTTCCCTGCTTCCAATTGTCCTTTTCGCTCTAATTCGTCCCGGTTATGCATGTACACCTGAAATACTCCGAGCGCCGCGGCCACAATCGTCGGACCTGCCACCAGTCCCAGAAGACCGAACACATCCAAACCGCCCAGGATACTAATGAACAACAATAAATCGTTCAACCGCGTCCGGTTCCGCAGCAGCAGCGGCCGCACAAAATTATCCGCCACTCCCGCCACGCCTCCGCAAATCGCCAGCACCAGCACTGCTTTGCCCCAGTGTCCGGTTAAGACCAGCCAGATCGCCGCGGGCACCCAGACCAACGCCGATCCCACCACCGGCACAATCGAAAAGAATGCGATCAGCACCGCCATGAACACCGGCGTCGGCAATCCCGTCAACGCAAATGCCAATCCTCCCAGTGCTCCTTGTATCGCCGCGATCAGCAGCGCCACGGCCACACTCGCAAATATCAAATCGCCGGATTCCTTCAACATGTCGTCCTGCAGTTCGCGTTCAAATGGCATCAGGTGCCGCACCGCATGCAGGATTTTCCGCCCATCGCGAAACATGAAAAAAAGCGCGAACAGCAAAATAAATAAGTTCACAAAGAACGAAAACAGATTCTTCACCAGCGCTCCGAATTTCGAAGCCAGAAACGACGCTGCCTTTTCCGCTCCCTGCCTTAAATACCCGAGAAAATCCACGCTCTGCAGCGACTCCGGCAACTTCGCTCGAGCCCATTCAACCACTTCCGTCGATACCGGCGCGGTCCCGCTGTTCACCATGGTCTGAATCCGTGCCGTCGCGTCGACCGCCTGTCGCGTCGCATAAAGAAATACCAGCAGCACCGGCAGAATCAGCAGCAGCGTTACCGCAATTGTGCAAATCAGTGCTGAAATCGTTGGCGAAAACCGCTTCTCCAGCTGCTCGTACACCGAATAAAAGAAAATCGCGAACACCGCCGACCAAGCCAGCGGCACAATAAACGGCAGCACAATCAGGTAAACCAGATACCCCAGCAGGATCAACGTGCCATACGACAGTACCGTGGTCAGCCGGTCACTCGTTGTCGTGTAGACCTTCGCTTGTGCCATTCGCGTTATATAATCCACCCTGTCTCAACACGTTGGTTTTTCCGGCGGAGCCCAACGTCACCAGCTTACCCGCGCAGAGGAAGCCGAATCGCCATGGCAATTCGTTCCGTCCCATTTTCATTCGCGCAGGTTCGCCTTCTTGCTGTACTTGCTTTGATCAATTTTGTCAACTTTGCCGACCGCCAGGTCCTCAACCCTCTCGTTCCTCTGCTCCGCGCTCATTTCAATGTGACCGACACGCAACTGGGCTCTCTCCAGACCGGCCTTCTCGTTGTCCTGGCGCTTCTCAGCATTCCCTCCGGCTATTTTGCCGATCGCTTCAGCCAGCCCAAAATCATCGCCGCCGGCGTGCTCATCTGGAGCCTCGCCAGCATCGCCAGCGGTCTCGCTCCCACCTTCGCCATGCTGCTCATCGCCCGCGCCATGGTCGGCGTTGGTGAAGCCGCGTACGCCCCCGCCGCCCAATCCATGATTTCCGACTCCTTCTCGTTCGACAATCGCGCCCTCGCCCAATCCATTTTCGCTTCTGGAATGCTGCTAGGTGGTGCTGCGGGTCTCGCCCTCGGTGGAATCATGGGCGTTCGTCATGGCTGGCAGCACGCCTTCATCGTCGTCGGCATCGCCGGACTGATCCCCGGCATCTTCACCTTAAAGCTCAAAGAGCCTCCGCGCCGTCCCCGCTCTGAAGCTGGAAGCGTTCGCGATCTGCTCCGCGTCCCCGCTTACGTAGCTATGATCGCCGCCGGCACCTGCATCACCTTCTCCAGCGTTTCCCTGGTCACCTGGGGCGTCGACTACGCCATGAGTTACAAGGATTTCAGTTTGCGCGAAGCTGCTGTCTCCCTTTCCATTATCGCGCTTCTTTCCCTCGTACTCGGTGCTTTGACCGGTGGCATCGTTGCCGATCGTTTGCAAAAACGTCTGGTCTACGGCCGCATCATCGTCATCGCCGCCGCGTTTCTCGTTGCCGCTCCCTTTCTCCTGCTCGCCATTCAGTCCGACGAAAAGTGGGTGGTGCTCACCGGCCTCTTCGTCGCCGGATTTTTCATGTCCTGGTATCACGGCCCCACCACCGCAGTCATTCACGACCTCACCCCGCAGCGTTCCCACGCTACCGCTATCGGCGTGTACATGTTCGTCACCCAACTGCTCGGCGCGCTCGGCCCGCAACTCATCGGCCGTATCTCCGACATCAGTGATCTGCAAATCGGCTTGCAAGCCGCTGTTGCCGTCATGGTCATGGGCTCGCTGCTGATGCTGCTGGTAATCCACTTTGTGCGTCGCGATGGCCTGCACAGTTCGCGTCTCCCCGCCTTTCGCGCCGAGCCCGATCCCACCGTGCACACCCCCTCCTGATTCGCGAACACGCGAAATTCCTTCCGCCCACCTCCGCTCAATTCCGTTCAATTTTGGTTAGGAGAAACTACTCACAAGGACTACTTGATTCCCGCCAATTGAATCAGCCGCGTCACTTCTTCGTGCGGCACATCGTACAGCGGCCGCTCGTCTTCCTCTTCCAGCCGTTCCCGCAAATATTCCGCAGCCACGAAACTCGCCTCGCGATCCGTAACATCGCGCTCATTCTTTGCACGAAACTCCACAAACGCCGTATGCGCCAATCCTACAATTCGCCCGATCCCATCCACCGTAAATTTTGCGTCAATCGTATCGCTGTGCCTCGTCGCAATCGCATTCCAGATATGCGAGAACCGGCAATCGAAAACGTGACCCGTCAATTTCGACGTGACTTCAAATGGCCCGATGAACTGATTCATCGCGCCCGCGTTCGCTAAGACCGGCAGTGACGGCACAGGTTCCTCTTTCCCGTTTAATCTGAATTTCTAGTGTTCAATAGACTCCCGCCCCTGTCAATCCTCGCCCGGCTTTTGCGCGAGCCCGCACCCTCCTTTGGTCAGACAAGTGCTCCCATCGCTTCGGAGGCCTCAGCCGACGTTCGGGGCCGTGCGCGTGCCCATCAACGCACAGCCGACGCTAAACAAATCGGATAGGAGCAGCAGCCTTGTGACTCCGTTAGAAAAACCATCGCCCTCTACTACCTGCGATCAAACGGCCTGTACCTCCGCGGAACACTCGCCAGGTAGCCTGTACCGTTCCGGAAGCACTTCTGCCTCCGTTCGCTCTTGCTCAGACAGCCCCTGCTCGCTCGCTCATGAATCTACTTTGCAAGAATTAATGAATACTCATGCCCCTCTTCCCCCCCGCACCCTCCTCGCTCGCCGCATCTCCTTCGCCCTCGCCACCATCGCCATCTACGTCTTCCTCGATCGCGCCGCCGTCTATCTGCAAATCTGGCCCAACATCAGCGCCTGGTATCCACCCGTCGGCGTCTCGCTCGCCCTGATCGCCGGCTTAGGTGTCGAAGCTGTTCCGGCGTTGCTGATTGCGGGCTATCTGGCCGGAATAGTTAACTATCACGAGTCCGTCACCAGTCTTCCCTTTCTCTTAATTAATCCTTTGGTGCCCGCCGTCTATGCCGCCGCGGGTCTCGCGCTTCGCAAACAACTCGCGCCCGATTACCGCCTCCATTCCATCCATCAAGTATTCCGGCTGCTCGGTATTTCATTAGCCTCATCTTTTCTTGTCTCGACCTTAGGCACCGCCGTTCTTATCTGGAGCAACGACATCGCTCCCAAGAATTACCTGATCGCTACCTTCACCTGGTGGATCGGCGATGTTGTCGCGCTTTTCAGCGTCACTCCATTTCTCCTCGAGTTTGTTTTGCCAGCTATCCGCCAATTTCTAGACCATCCTGCCGAGCCAGCCGCCATCGATCAACTCCTTACACTCGCCAGTTCCTCTCCAAAGCGGATCCTCGAAAATCTCGCCTTCCTCGCTGCTCTTTGCCTCTCCTTCTTCGTGACTTTCGGAAATTCTTTCGCTCGCAGCGCTCATCTCTTCTATCTCTTCTTTCTTCCCGTCATCTGGATCGCCACACGGCGCGGTTTGCGGGGCGCCATCATCGGCCTTCTCCTCCTCGATTCCGGCCTGGCTGTCATGATGCGCTGCGCCTCGCAGCAACTTGAAAGTCTCGCCTTCGTCCAATTCCTCATGCTGATCCTCGCGCTCACCGGCCTCATCCTTGGCGCCGTCATCGACGAACGCCGCCAGGCTGAACGTCGCGTGCGTGAAGAGGAAGATCGCACTCGCCTCATTCTGGAATCCACCGGCGAAGGTATTTACGGCATCGACCCGTCCGGAATCTGCACTTTCATCAATCGTGCCGCTCTTCAGGCTCTGGGCTTCTCATATCCGCAACAAGTTTTAGGCAAAACCGTTCATGACCTTTTTCATCATGTCGGATCCGACGGCGTTCGCGTCCCCGCTTCACAATGCAAATTGCTGCAGGCCACGACGCGCGGTGAGCATTACCACGACACCGACGATTCCATGCGCCGCACCAACGGTATGTTCTTTCCCGCAGAGATTTGGGCCCACCCTCTCATGCGCAGAGATCAAGTAATGGGTGCGGTAGTCGCTTTCATTGATCGCACCGAGTTCAAGCAGCAGCAACAAGCCTTGCAACGCGCCAAAGACGCTGCGGAAGCCGCCAATCTTTCCAAAAGCGAGTTTCTCGCCAACATGAGCCACGAAATTCGCACCCCCATGAATGGTATTCTCGGTATGACCTCATTGGCTCTCGACACGCCCTTGAATCCGGAACAGCGCGAATATCTTAAACTCGTGAAAACGTCCGGCGAGACCCTGCTTCATCTCCTCAATGACATTCTCGATTTCTCCAAAGTAGAAGCAGGCAAGCTCGATCTCGACTTCACCACCTTTTCCCTCGAAGATTGCCTTGAAGGCACGCTGCAATTGCTGGCCCCGGCGGCGCAACGCAAGCAAGTCGATCTCTGCTGGGACTTCGATCCCCGCATTCCCCCACTTCTTTACGGCGATCCCATGCGCCTGCGCCAGGTTCTCGCCAATCTCACCTCCAATGCTCTTAAATTCACAGAGCGGGGCGAAGTTTCTGTCCATGTTCGCCTTCTGGATTCCCAACTTGCCGATCTGCAACTTGAATTTGAAATCGCAGATACCGGCATCGGCATATCCAAGGATCAACAAGCACGTATCTTCGAAGCATTCGCCCAGGCGGACATGTCGACCACGCGAAAGTACGGCGGCACCGGTCTCGGCCTTTCCATCTCGGAGAAATTGGTGACGCTGATGGGCGGTTCGATTCGCGTCGAAAGCGATCTCGGCCATGGCAGTCATTTCTTCTTTTCCGTACGCCTGCAGTCTGCAACTCCGGAAGAACTCTCGCTATACTTGGCCTCTATAGAACCGGCCTTCCACGGCAAAAGGATTCTGGTCGTTGCGGAAAAAATGACGGACCTGCAACTGGTACGGCAACTTCTCGAAACGTGGGGCGCGGAAGTGTTCCCGGCTATCGATCGCCACGATGCCCAGCGCCTCCTGTATGAACTCTCGCCTCCTCCTCATGCCCTCATTTGTGTCTGTGCGGCAAGCAATTGCAATTTCGATGCCCTGGTGGCTGAGTTCCCATGCCTTATCGGCTCCATTGTTCCGGTTCTGACCTTCCAGCCGCCTTTTGCACTCCTCGGGACAACGGCTCAACCCGTTCCCGGATTTATTCATATCGCCAAGCCGATTCGACGAGAGAATCTCAAAGCTTCGCTACAAGAGTTGTGGGGCACCTCTAAAACCGCTGCGAGCCCGGAGATTCAATCAGAATCAACCCCCGCCCCTGAATCACTGCGCATTCTGGTTGCCGAAGATAACGTGGTCAATCAACGCGTCATCAGTCGCATGCTCGAAAAGATGGGCCACCGTGTCTTGGTCGCAGAAAATGGCCAGGAAGCCCTGGTCGCGCTGCAAGCCGAGCCGTTTGACCTGGTTTTTATGGATATGCAGATGCCGGTGTTAGACGGAGTACAGGCTACGCGGGCGATTCGTGATTCAGAAGCCGGAACCACCCGTCACGTGCCGATTATCGCTCTCACCGCCAATGCCTTCGATGAAGATCGTCGACTCTGTCTCGCTTCCGGAATGGATGGATTCTTGCCCAAGCCTGTGAGCGCCGCCACGCTCCGCGAACAAATCAATTCCCATTTCACCCACAGCAAAGAACTACAACCAACGAGCTTCGAGAAGTTGCCGTAGCGCCACCGTCTTGACGCGCACTCCTCAAATCTTCTGCAACTTCCACCGGCCCCGCCGAAACAATAAAATACCCGCCATCGCAATCGCGGCTTCTGCAATCACAATCGCGTAGTACGCTCCATTCGCCTGCATCCCCATCGGTAGCGCCAGCGCGTACGCCAGCGGAATTTCCAGCAACCAGAACCCGAAAAAATTCACGATGGTCGGCGTCACTGTGTCTCCCGCCCCATTAAATGCCTGCAGCATCACCATGCCGTACGCGTACGCAATGTTCCCGTAACTCAGAATCCGCAAGCAAGACACCGCCAGCGGTATCACCGCGGGATCGCTGGTAAACAGCCGGATAATCGGCTCCGCGAAAATTGAAAAGAACACCCCCACCGTCCCCAGAAAAATCATGTTGTATAAACCTGTCTTCCAAACCGATGCTTCCGCGCGCTCCGGCTGTTTCGCTCCAAGGTTTTGTCCCACCAGCGTAGCCGCCGCGTTGCTTAGTCCCCAACTCGGCAGAATCACAAAAATCACGATGCGAATTCCGATCGTGTACCCCGCCAGCGCTGCCGATCCAAAAATACTCACGATGCGCACCAAGCCAATCCAACTCATGTCCGCGATCGCAAATTGCAGGATTCCCGTCAGCGACACGCGGACCAACTTCACCAATACTTCCCAGTCCACACGCACCTGCTCTTTCAGAATCCGAATGCGCTCCGTTCCCTTCAGCAAGCGGTAGAACTGAAAAAGCACTCCGATACTTCGCCCCGTGAACGTCGCCAGTGCCGCGCCCGTCACGCCCAGTTTCGGAAATGGTCCCCATCCGAAAATCAAACAAGGATCGAGCACCAGATTGATGATGTTGGAAACCCACAACAGTCGCATCGCGATCGCCGCGTCACCCGCTCCGCGAAAAATCGCATTATTCAAAAACAACATCACAATCGCGCCGCACCCTCCCAGCGCGATTCGCGCGTACCCCGTTCCCACCGCGACCACACTCGGGGATGCTCCCATCAATCGCAGTAATTCTGGCGCGTAAAACCAGCAAGGAATTCCTATAAACGCAGAGGTTGCAAGTCCCACCACGATCGCCTGCACCCCGGCAACCGCCGCGTCCGCCGGATCCTTTTCGCCAATTCGCCGCGCCACCATTGCCGTCGTCGAAAGGCTCAACCCGAATCCCACCGCAAACACCAGACTCAGCAACGATTCGGTAAGTCCCACCGTCGCTACCGCGTCGGCTCCCAGTCGCCCCACCCAGAAAACGTCCACCACGGCGAACAGCGACTCCAACACCATTTCCAGAACCATCGGAATCGCCAACAGCAGAATCGCGCGATTCAGACTTCCCGTCGTGTAGTCCTGGTGCGAGCCGTGCAGCGCTTCGCGGATGGACGCCCACAGCGACGGCGACTTTGCCTCCAGAGTCTCTAAGCCCGGCATGAAACCCAGTCATTTCTCGCGATTCGTCAAATTTTTCGGAATCGCGCGAACAGAAATCTATCAGTAAGGATGAATGAAAGACAGTTTCGCCCGGAGGCGTTTACCGCGAGGTTGCAATTCGAGGATTGAACATGTTCGTTTCCTGGCGCCCAGCTAATCTTGCAAGCTTGGCGAGTCTTAGGAGTTTACTTGAAGTCAAGCCCAGTGCCAACGACTTTCCCGCGCTCCAACTCTCTGGCCAGGTCCCCTTTCATGTGCGAACGACTGTCCATTGTCGGTTAGGTGGCGCGCCAATTTTCGCCAAGCCGCCTCACCTTATACTGGATGAATCAGATAAAAGCATTTTTTTGGAGCTCACATTCGCGGCCCATGGAAACCACCGATCTAGCCCCGGCGCCCACGCAACAGGTCACTTCCTCAACACCTGAGAAGCCTTCAGACCGCGGATCTTCCAGTTCTTTCCGCAAGCATGTCGCCATCATTCTGCTTATTTCTACTGGCATCCTGATTCCCTGCTTCTGGCTGCCCAAAATCGAAGCAGGCGACCTCCCGAGCCACACCTACAATGCCTGGCTCGCTAGCCTTGTCCAGAAAGGCCAAGCGCCCGGTCTTTGGTTAGCTCCGCAACACAACAATGTTCTTGCCGATATCCTTTTGTCGCGGATTGGAACGCTTTTCGGCTTTGCGGCCGCCGAAAAAATTGTAGCCGGTCTTGCCGTTTTGCTTTTCTTCTGGGGTGCCGTCGCACTTGCCGCCGTTTCAAGCGGCAAAATGCCATGGTTCCTTATTCCGCTCCTCGCCATGTTGACCTATGGTTGGACGTTCCACATGGGATTCCTGAATTTCTATTTTTCTCTGGGAATCTCTTTCGTCGCGCTCGCTATTCTCTGGCACCCCAATCGTCGCCTCTATCCGATTGTCCTTCTCCTCGCGCCGCTTATCTGGCTTGCCCATCCGCTAGGCTTCGTCTGGTTCGCGGCGACTGCCATCTATATTCTCGCCGCAAATTCTTTGCCTGCCCGCCTTCATCCACTTCTCTTCCTTGCAGGCCTGGTCGCCATGTTGGTGGTCCACCTGTACTTTTCCAGACGCTACGACGTCCGCTGGTGGCAAGGTCACTTCTACGATCTGAATGGCAGTGATCAACTTATCCTCGGTACGCGTTACCCCTTCATTGCCTACTCTGTTCTCGCCGCCGTCGCCGCCTTCGGCGTATTTCATTTGGTACAATCTCTGCGCAAACCTTCACCAGATACAAACTATTTTCCGCCAGCCCTGCAATTATTCTTGATCGGGCTTTTGGCGTTGCCATTTCTTCCCGAAAAGATTTTTTTATCCCAGTATCCCGATCCCGTTTCGTTCATCTGCTCGCGATTCACCCTGGCCGTCGCCATTCTCGGTTGCTGCGCCCTGGCCCGTCTCCGTCCACACTTTAGTTTTTCCGCTGTACTCGCTTGCGCTGCTGCCGTTTTTTTTGCTCTCGTGTATCAGGACGCTTCTCGTACCTATGCCATGGAAAAGCAGGCAGACGTGCTCGTCGCAAAGCTCCCTCAAGACGCGCGCGTCATCACCACGATCTTTCCGTTTCGCGATTCTCGCATTTTCACTCATCACGTCATGGACCGCGCTTGTATCGAACACTGCTTCAATATCGGCAACTATGAGGCTTCCTCAAAACAATTCCGTTTGCGCGCCTCTCCGAAAAATCGCTTTGTAGAGACTGAGCCGCTGAATGCTGCCCACATGATGATTGGTGATTATGTCGTGCAAAACGACGATTTACCGCTCTGGCAAATTTTCCAATGCGGCCCCGCCGAAACTGACCTGTGCCTTCGCCCCATTCACGCCGGACCTCTCACTAATTTCATTCCAAGCGAAGCATTGCGCGCTCGACCGCTGCGATAATCGCGGTGAAATTAGCTGCATTTGATTTCTTTCACCTCGCCTGAGAACATTCTGTTTAGCCCATGCGAGCACCGATCGAATGAGCCACGTGTTTCCCCACTCCTTTTCCCGCCGTTTCCTCCAGCAACCTCTGCGACTCTTCGCCGCAGCATTCCTCATTTCTATTTTTCTGAGTTCGCATGTGCGCGGCTCGCAAGATCCAAAAGTTGCTCTCCAGGTGAAGGCCGTAAGCATTCTCGCATCGGTGCGCGATAGGCACGGCAAAGTCGTTGCGAACTTAACCAAAAATGACTTCGTTGTCGATGAAGATGGGCGCCCGCAAACTATCAATTACTTTGCCCATGGGAATACCGCGCCTTTGCGTCTCGGACTCCTGGTCGATACCAGTCTCAGCCAAAGCAATTTGCTCGAACAGGAACGCACCGCGAGTTACAGCTTTCTGGATCATTTATTGCGCGCGGAAAAAGATCTGGCGTTCGTAATTAAATTTGATCGCGAAGTGGAGTTGCTCCGCGATTTCACTGCGGACCGCGGCAAACTGCAATCATCACTGAGCTTGCTGGAAACTTCGGAATTTCGTCCCAGCAGCGCCAGCGGCGGACACTCTGGCGGATTTGGACCGGGAAGCGGAACACTTTTGTACGACGCGATTTTTCTTGCTGCGGACGAATTGATGAGCAAACAGGAAGGACGCAAAGCGCTGATACTTTTGTCGGATGGCGTGGATCGCGGCAGCAAAGAAACCGTGGATGAAGCGATCGAGCGAGCGCAGCGCTCGGACACTCTGATTTATTCGGTTTTATTTTCCGACGAAGAAAGTTTCTCCGAAGGCCACAAGAATC
>DASXBH010000283.1:0-3253 GCA_036491775.1 Candidatus Acidiferrum sp. | reverse complement strand
GCACCTTCCTTCAACATTGGAAGCTTCGCGCCTCCTTCCAGAATCCAGCAGCCCAAAAGGCGCTTCGCTCGCTCCGTTCCGTGCTCCGCCGCCTGGTTGAAAAAAGTTCCACGCAAGGTTCCCTCACTCCAGAAGACGTCGCACAACTCAATTCCTGGTTGAAAGTACCTGTCTATCCGCATGTAGTGGAGAACCAAAATGGGTTTGAGTTGGCACTGCAGCCCGCTCAAATTGGATGGGAAGCGGACTTGGCGAAAGTGGCACGCTCGTTCGCGGAATCGCTAATCAAGGAGCCTCACGGCCGCCTCAAAATCTGCGCCAACACCGACTGCCTGTGGGTCTTCGTGGATCGCACCAAAGGCAATGTGCGTCGCTGGTGCGATGACGCAACCTGCGGGAATCGCGATCGCGTCCGCCGCTCTCGCGCTCGACGCCGCTAAAGACCCCAAATTGTTTTCGAGAGATACTTCCAGCTCACGACGATTCGATTAGCGGCGTGGGTTCCAGCCAATGCCGTACTAACCGTGGTTCGAGTTCGAGCGGACCAGCGACAGAAACTCATCGCGCGTCTGTTTGTTATGACGGAACGATCCCAGCATCGCGCTCGTCACCGCCTGCCCATGCTGTTTTTCTACGCCGCGCATCTGCATGCACAGATGCCGCGCCTCAATAATTACGCCCACGCCCTCCGGGCTGATCTTCTCTTGAATCGATTCTGCAATCTGGCTGGTCATGCGCTCTTGAATCTGCAACCGTCGCGCAAACATGTTCACCAGCCGGGCAATCTTGCTCAAGCCCAGCACCCGCTTGCTCGGCAGATACGCCACATGCGCCTTCCCAAAAAATGGCAGCAGGTGATGCTCGCACAGGCTGAAAAACTCGATGTCCTTCACCACCACCATCTCGTCGTAATGCACGCTGAACGTCGCCCCATTCAGCACCGTATCCACATTCTGCAGGTATCCGCCGGTCAAAAACTTGAACGCCTTCTCAAAACGCTCCGGCGTCTTCCGCAGTCCTTCGCGATTCGGGTCCTCGCCCACCAGTTGAATCATCTTCCGGACCAGGTCCGCGATGCTCTCTTTCGGCATCTCCAGTTTGTTTTCGTGCAGCACAATTTCCGTTGGTTTCGACATTGGTCTTCCCCTTGTCAGACCGCCGCGCGGCCCTAAATTTCTTCCCCGGCGTACTCAAACGCGTTGTTGGACGTTTCTTCCACCCGCACGCGTTCCAGCTTTGCTTTCGGGAAACGTTTCAGGCGCTGGTAAATTTCCTTGCAAATATTCTCCGTGGTTGGCACCACATCGTGAAACGCCGCAACATCTTCGTTGAGCGATTTATGATCGAACACTTCGATCACTTCCTGCTCCACGTATCCATCCAGGTCCGCCAGATTCACGATCATGCCGGTAGCCCGGTCCACCGCTCCTGACACGGCGACCTCCACCACGTAGTTATGCCCGTGTCCATGCGGGTTATTGCATTTCCCATAGACACGCCAATTCTCTTCATCGCTGAGCTGTGCACTATGCAGCCGATGCGACGCCGCAAATTTATAGCGCCGCCCCAGCTCGATTTTTGGCTCGCTGCTCATCCGCGCGTCGCTCCGTTGCGATAACACTCCGCGAACAAATCCGGCGTCTCATACAGCCGCACCTTGTGCAGCCGTCCCTGCTGTATTTTTGGCTCCAGCAAATTCCAAATCACTCGCACAATGTTCTCGCAGGTCGGAATCTGGTCCTTCAACTCCGCCACCTCGTAATTCAAAAACCGGTGGTCCATCCGCTGCGTCACTTCGCGTTCTAAAATTTCTTTCAATTCTTTCAGGTCCAGCACCATTCCCGTTATCGGGTCCGGCTCGCCCGCGATCGTCACTTCCAGCGTGTAGTTGTGCCCGTGGCCATGCGGATTATTGCATTTCCCGAAGATCCGCTTGTTCTCTTCCGTGCTCAGCGCCGGATTGTGATACAAGTGCGACGCAGAAAACTCGATTTTGCGTGTCAGGTAGACCATGGTTATCTGCTCATTTTGATGCATCCGGGGTACCTACTGGATACTCCCTATCCTTCCACTGCAGCTTGCCCTTCCGGTAGCCTCGATACGATGCCCACAGCACTGCGGCATAAAGAATCCTGCCGGTAATCCCGTACACTGTCAGACTCGCCGGGTACGAATTGCACCTGAGTTCCCGAGCGTATACCAACTGAATTGCAACGATGCTTACAACCAGCGCGGCCACCCCGGCTAAGACTGACTCTGTGAACGCCGCCACGGATATGGCCGCTACCAACATCCCAAGCACTGGGAACAATGCGGTTCCTACTTCCCTGCGATACGCCATCGGTTCTCTGCCGATCAACTGATACAGATTTTTCTTCCATCCTTGCCACATCGAACGAAACGTTCGATACATTCGTACCCGCACGATCCCGCGCCCGCTTCCGAACCACAATCGATACCCGGCCTGCTTGATCCGCTTGGCCAGCGCCACGTCCTCCAGGATCTCTCCTGCCACGCTCGCATGCCCGCCGACCGCTTCATACGCATCCCGCCGAATCATCACAAATTGCCCATTCGCCGCCGCGGCACTTTTCTGTGGATTGTTTACATCGTCATACGAGAACAAACGCGCCAGCCGGCAATATACGTACGGAATCATCGCCTTTTCGTACCACGTCTCCATCATCTGCTCTGGGGAGAAGGACACCAGCGCCGCATCGTGCTCCCGCGCAATCTCCAGCGCTCTCCTCGCGGAGTTCGCACTGTGCATCGCATCCGCGTCCGTGAACAGCAGCCAATCCCCCGTCGCAGCTTGCGCCCCCAGCCACACTGCATTGTTCTTGCCCACCCATCCCGCTGGCAACTCCTCCGTCTTCAGCAAACGTAGCTGCGGATATTTCGTTGTCAGTCCTGCGAGGATCTCCGCCGTTCGATCCGAAGACTGGTCGTCGACAACAATCACCTCAGAAATTTCTCCCTGTTGTGTCAGTGACGCCACGCACACCGCAATCACTTCTTCTTCATTTCGCGCCGGCACAATCGCAGAGATTCCAGGTGGGATAAAAGCGACAGGTGCCATCAATTTGGTGTGTTTCTGGGCTTTTCGTCGGGGTTTCTGTGCGTTATTATAGCGTTATATGAGCAATGTTCTCCGGAAATTATTCGCTTGGGGCAGCATGGGTTTTGCTGCCGCTGTTCTGGCCTTTTTCACTCTTCCCCACTATCGCCAGGGCGAATCCTCCATCGCCGGCAA
>DASXBH010000282.1:0-2117 GCA_036491775.1 Candidatus Acidiferrum sp. | reverse complement strand
GATTTCACGATCGACGGCGGGGCATACGCGACGCTTTCGTCTGTAGTGCTGTCGCGAGGGACGATTCACGCTGGCGGACCTTATTTTTGGCCTAACGTGCGGATTCGCTCGAAGGCGGTGGCGACTAATACACCGCCACATGGAGCATTCCGCGGATTTGGCGCGCCTCAGAGCCTGTTTGCGATGGAACGACAGATGGACCACATCGCGAGGGTCGTTGGACTAGCGCCTGAAGAATTGCGGCGACGAAATTTTCTGCAATCGGGACAGACTACAACGACGGAACAGCTCGTCCGGGAACCAATCCAGCTTTCTGGTCTCCTAGACAAAGCCTTCGCGTATGCCGAGTACGCCAAGAAGAGTGAGGCGTTTGCGCGAGAAAACAAAACGAGTTCGACGAAACGTGGTATCGGCATCGCTTCGTTTCTGCATGGAGCTGGGTTTACGGGCTCAGGGGAACGCTACCTGGAGTCCGTCGTTGGACTGGAAGCTACGTTGGAGGGAAATGTCCGCATCTTGGTTTCCAGCACAGAATTTGGTCAAGGAACAAACACCGTGCTGTGCCAGGTTGCGGCAGAGGCGTTGTCGATTCCTTACGAGCAGGTAAGCATCGCGCAACCGGACACAACGCTGGTGCCTAATAGCGGGCCGACGGTTGCTTCGCGTACCGCCATGGTGATTGGCAATCTGATTCGTTCCGCTGCAATTGGACTTAAACAAACATTGCAATTGGGTGGCGGGCTAAAGGAAGAATACACGGCGGCAGAATTCGCGGAAGCTTGCCGCGAGCATATTGCCGCGAAAGGCATGCTTCGTTCGCTGGCTCGCTACAATGCGCCACCGGGAATTTTCTGGGACGACGTGAAATATAAAGGAGAGGCGTACGCGGCGTATGCTTGGGCCGTTTACGTGGCGGAAGTTTCCGTGGACCTGACTACCTATGCTGTGAAGGTAGAAAACTTTGTGGCGTTGCAGGAGATCGGCAAAGTTTTGCATCCGATGCTGGCCCGTGGACAAATCATCGGCGGAGTGGCGCAAGGAATTGGCTTCGCGCTGTACGAAAAAGTGATCTGGCAAAATGGGCGCATGGTGAATGGCCAGATGACCAACTACATCATGCCGGCCTCCTGCGACCTGCCACCTATTGAAGTTGTTTTTGAAGAGCTTGGCAATCCGCACGGCGCATATGGAGCGAAAGGGATTGGCGAACTGCCGATGGACGGCCCGGCACCCGCGATTATCAACGCGATCGTCAATGCGCTGGGAGTGGAGTTCAATTCGATTCCTCTGCTGCCCGAAGATATTCTTGATGTGATGACCCCGGCCAAGGGCTCGGAGCTCGCTGACGTGCCCGCCGGAGCTTCTCTTTGATTCCGCGCGCCGAAATTCAACCGGTTGAAATTCAGATGACAGTGAATGGCGCGACGAGGACTGTTCGTGCGCTGCCGATGGAGCGACTGCTGGATGTGCTCCGCGACTACTTGGAGTTGACCGGCACTAAGGAAGGTTGCGGGGAGGGTGAATGCGGTTCCTGTTCAGTAGTGATGAATGGCACGCTGGTAAATAGTTGTTTGATTCCGGTGCTGCAGGCGCACGGCGCAAACATTCTTACTATCGAAGGCCTGGCGCACGATAACCGGCTGCATCCGCTGCAACAAGCGTTTTGGGAATGTGGGGCGGCGCAGTGCGGCATCTGCATTCCTGGAATGATTCTTGCCGCTGTGCATTTGCTGGACAAAAATCCAGCGCCTTCGCTGGAGGAGATTCGTGAAGGGCTCTCGGGCAATCTCTGCCGGTGCACTGGGTATTTGCAAATATTCGAAGCGGTGGCGAAAGCTGCGGATTCTGGTCACGGCGGGTCAGAGAAATGAGAGCGAATCCTGCCGAATATGAATTGGTGGCACCCAGGAGTTTGCGTGACGCGTTGGCGTTAATGGCGGACAATCCGCGGGCGTGGATGCCGATTGCTGGCGGCACGGATGTGATGGTCCTTTACGCGGCGGGGAAATTGCTGAACCGCAAATTGGTTAGTGTTCTCTCTTATCCGGAAATGCGCGGAATCACGGTCGAACCGGAGGAAGTTCGAATAGGAGCCGCTTGCACCTATACGGATCTGC
>DASXBH010000281.1:0-2869 GCA_036491775.1 Candidatus Acidiferrum sp. | reverse complement strand
GCCTCTAGGCAATGCTCTCGATCGCGCCGAGGATCTCAGCGCAAAAATCGAGCAAGGCTTGCACGAGGATATCTTGGTGCTCTCCGGCGGCGTCTCCATGGGCAAATACGATTTAGTCGAAGCCGTCCTCAAAGGCCTGGGCGCCGAGTTTTTCTTCGATGCCGTAGCCATTCGCCCCGGCAAACCCGCCGTCTTTGGCCGTTGCCGCGACACTCTAGTTTTCGGCCTTCCGGGAAATCCGGTCTCCACCATGGTGACTTTTCAACTCTTCGTGACCGCTGCGATCGATGTGCTGGCAGGCAGCGAAGCGCGTCCGTTGCCGCTGTTGGAAGCTACGCTAGCCGAGCCCCTGCGCGAAAAGACCGGCCTGACTCATTTTCTTCCCGCACGTCTCGAATGGCCCAACGGAAACTCTGCACCACAAGTGCGCGCCCTGAAATGGCAGGGCTCCGGCGACGTCTCCGCCCTCCGCCACGCCAACTGTTTCCTGGTAGTCTCCGCCGACCGCCAGGAGATACCAGCGGGAGAGACAGTTTCCGTTCTTCCGCGCGGAGACGTACTCTAATGCCGAGTTGCAGAGTAGCTCGCCCTTCAGGGGGTGAGCCGTTCAAATCGCGTGGCTCCATGTCTTACAGCAATGTAGATTTGTGCTGGGCCGGCGCAATCCGGCCGGCGTAATGGAAAACCTCAGGCGTGAAGCCTGGGCTACGGACTAGGCGGTTTAGTGGCGAAACTTTCGCATTACACAAAACACGGCGAGGTCAGCATGGTCGACGTCTCCTCTAAAAACGTCACCACTCGCACCGCCATCGCCCACGCCTTCGTCCGTATGACGCCTCGCGTAGTCGCCGCTGTCCGTCGCCTGAAAAACCCTAAAGGCAATCCGCTGGAAATCGCCCGTATCGCTGGAATCGCCGCATCCAAGCGCACTGCCGAGTGGATACCTCTTTGTCATCCCCTGCCGCTCACTCACATTGATGTGACTCCGCGCCTGTGCAAAGATGGGGTGGAGCTAGAGTCCAAGGTGACTGCCACCGCGCAAACCGGGGTGGAAATGGAAGCGCTGGTCGCCGTAACTTGTGCCGCCCTCACGGTCTACGACATGTGTAAAGCCCTCGATAAAGGCATCGAGATCCTCGATATTCACCTGCTGGAAAAGACCGGTGGGAAGAGCGGCGACTATTCACGCCCGCGCGCCAAGAGTAAGCGCGGAGCCCGCCGATGAGTGCAGCCTCCGGAAAAACCGTCAAACTGCTGCTTGCCGAAGATAATCCGATGGTGCGTGCGCTGATTGCCAAGGGCTTGGAACCTTATTGCGATGTAATGACCGCGGACGATGGCGCCGATGCACTGCTGAAAGTTATCGACGAGCTTCCCGACTTGATCCTTTCTGATTACAAGATGCCCGGCCTTAATGGGCGCCAGCTGTTTGAGAAACTGCGCGGTCGCGAAGCTACTCGCCACATTCCATTTTTGTTTATCGCCAGTCGCGCCGACATTGAAGAACGCCTTCGTCCGCTGGTGGATGGCGTCGAAGATTTCATCGCGAAACCTTTTCTGTTAAAAGACCTGGTGCGCTCGGCAAAAAAAGTGGTGGACCGTTTGCATCTCGAAAAGTTGCAACAACGCGCTTCACGTCCCGGCGTGATTCAAGGTCGCCTGGAAGAAATGAACATGACGGACTTGCTGCAATCGCTGGAAATGGGCCAGAAATCCTGCCGCTTAGTGGTGCGCAAGGGAACTGAATCTGCCGAATTGTATTTCGCCGGTGGCCAGTGTCGCGACGCGAAAATGGGGTCCATCACCGGCGACGATGCCGTGTTCAAAGTAATTTTATGGACCGAAGGCGAATTCGAGATCGATTTCAACGCGGCAAACGCTTCCGCGAATGTCACCACCACGCGCAGCACCACCGGCTTACTGATGGAAGCGATGCGCCTGATGGACGAAGCCAATCGTGACACCGTCGGCACCAATTAGTCCGATGCGTGTGGCCATCCTTACGATCAGTGATTCCGTAACGCGCGGAGAACGCGAAGATCTTTCCGGTCCAGCACTCGCCGCGCGCTGCAGGGAACTCGGTTGGGAAGTCACTTCCGCTTTGCGTTGCTCCGACGACCCTGCCGGCGTGCGCAGCCAGCTTCGCACCATCGTCGATTCCAATCGCATCAATTTGCTTTTAACCACTGGCGGCACCGGCCTCGGCCCACGCGACAATACTCCTGAGGCTACCCTCGATGTGGGTGAGCGCGTCATCCCTGGCTTGTCGGAAGAGATGCGGCGGCGCGGCGCGGAAAAGACGCCAACGGCGCTGCTTTCACGCGGCGTGGCGGTAGTGCGGAGCAACGCGCTGATTATTAATTTGCCGGGAAGCCCTAAGGGTGCGGTGGAATCGCTCGATGCGATTGCGAAGTTGCTGCCACATGCGGTGGCGGTGCTTGGCGGCGCGAGTCACGATTGACTTGCGAGAAGAAAGAGAGAGAAAGCTCTAACACAGAGGACACTCAGGTTCGGAGAAGATGAGCACGTGGAGACCTTTTCGGAGCTGCCATCAACTGAGTCGCGCGGAGCGAGTTGCGATCCGCACAGACCTGAAGCTACTTCAACATACTTGAATCGTAAGTTGACGCTTCTGCTCTTCTCCATAACAATGTTCCCATCATGCCTACTCAACTGACTGACAAGAAACTCGCGGTGCTGGGCACCGGCAAACTCGGCAGCATTCTGCTGCGCGCGTATCTGAAGCAAGGTCTGTTCAATCCCAAAAAAGTTACCGCCACGGTGCGTCACGAAGAAAAAGCCGCAACGCTTTCAAAAGAATTGGGCGTTAACGTGGCGACCGACAATCGCAAAGCGGCGCGTGGTGCCG
>DASXBH010000280.1:0-2885 GCA_036491775.1 Candidatus Acidiferrum sp. | reverse complement strand
GCGTATGTGCGCAGCCCATTTGGTCAGGCCGAAGGAAGATCGCGTGCAAGTGTGGCGCGTGAGGAACAGTCATGAAGTGCGACAAAGTTCAAAGCAGGCTCGCCGGGTATTTGGACGACGCCTTGGCATCGGCTCCGCGCTTGGAAGAGCGCAGCGCCATTCGGCAGCATTTGGATGCATGCATGGAGTGCCGCGAGGAATTGCAACGGTATCGCAAGCTTTCGGTATTGCTTTCGCGTATGCCCAGGGCGGTTCCCCCAGCGGATTTAGCCGTGAAGATCAAAGTGGCGGCGGCGCAAGCGCAAGATACCAGGGACTGGCCCAGACGTTGGCAACACATCAAAGATCGCGCCGAAATTTTGCTGGATAACACGTTTCGCCCGTTGACGGTGCCCGCGACCGGTGGCCTGTTCTCGGCGATTATCATTTTCGTGTTTGTGTTTCACATGATGGTTCCGGGGATTACCGTGCAGGCGGATCCCAACGATATACCTACCGGACTGTTGCAGCCCGCTGAGCTTTTGAACCTGGCGGAATATCCCGAAAGCGCGGTGCCGGAGTTGCAGCATCCGGATGCGGTTGTGCAACACGAGATGCTGGTCGATGTGTTGGTCGACGAGCGCGGCCAAATGGCGGATTACAACATCATCGATGGACCGGATAATCCGCAGGTGCGCCATCACCTCTACCAAATTTTGCTGTTTTCCCGCTTCCGGCCGATGCTCAGCTTCGGTCGCCCCACCGCTGGCGGCCACGTCGTGCTGAGCTTCAGCTCCATCCACGTCCGCGGATAATTCCACGGCGCGGCGCGAATATTTCAAGCCTCCGCTCATTGCTGTAAGACTTGGACTGTCCAGCGGGCCAGCTTCATTTTTGTGCTGTCCTGTACTTGCTCGCCGCATAATTTGGCAAAACATCGTGTTCAATGGAAGCAGGAGCTTTTGCCATGTCTTCCACGCCGCGACGCTTCGCCATTCTCGCCGTGCTCGCTCTGCTGACCATGTTTGTCACGCCGATTCTGCACGCTGCTGCGCTTGGTGCGTTTGGCGCTGCGAACAGCGGCCGCGCACAAATGGGCAATGCAGAGAGCATTTTGCTGGACGCAGCGAACCGTGATCGCGCCGCTCACGGATTGCAGCCGCTGCAATGGGACGCTGCATTGGCGAACGCAGCTCACTTGCACGCGCAACAGATGGCGCAACGCAATGCGCTTTCGCACCAGTTTCCCGGCGAAGCGCCAATGCAAGAACGGGCGACGCAAGCAGGCGCACGCTTCAGCCTGATTGCGGAGAATGTTGCGGAGGGCCCGACCGCGGCCGGGTTACATACGCAATGGATGAATTCGCCGCCGCATCGCGCAAACTTGCTGGACAAGGATCTGAATTCAGTGGGAATTGCTGTGGTGCAGCGCGGAAATATTCTGTTCGCGGTGGAAGACTTCGCGTTTGCGGTGCCATCGCTGAGTTTGGATGAGCAGGAACACACAGTTGGCGCGCAGTTGGCGGCGCAGGGTTTAAATCCGGTGAATATCACACCGGAGGCTCACAAGGCGTGCAATCGCGAGCGCCAAGTGGCGCAGCGGCCGATGGCGGTATTGCGCTACGAGGTCTCGGATTTGAGTCGTTTGCCGGATGAAGTGCTGCAGCAAGTGCAGAGCGGGAAGTTCCACTCGGCGGCGGTGGGAGCATGCCAGCCGAGGGAAGGATCGGACTTCGCGGGATATCGAATTGCAATTCTGCTGTTCTAACGATTCTTGGAACCCACAACGGCGTGCCGGAACAATCGGGCACCAGCTAACGACCAACTTCATTCGCACGGCTAATGGCGGGGATAAGGAATTGAAGCTTGCGTTTTCGGCAGGAATAGATAGACTGGGCGGCATGAAATTGATGGTCTACGCGTATTGGTGGCGATTTACGTACCGGAGCGACCGGCAACGAGGGGCCATCGTCTAGACTGCGCGAACACAAAGATTTTTGGCCCACTCGCACAGAGTGGGCTTTTTTATTTTCGGGGCGAGTTTACTTCGTAGCCAAAAGGAAACGGACATGATTATTTCGATGAAACTGCATTCGACGCGAAAAGAAATCGATGAAGTGACAGCGATTGTCAGTCACTACGGCTACAAAGTGCACTCGATCGAAGGGGAAGAGCGAGTGGTGATTGGCGTAGTGGGCGTTGGCGACGTCACGGCGTGCATGGAGTCTGTCGAAGCCATGGCGCAGGTGGAAAAAGTAGTGCGCATCACGGCGCCGTATAAATTTGTGAGTAAGGAATTTCGTCCGGGGAAGACGCGGATCAAAGTCGACGGCACGGAAATTGGCGGCGACGAGTTTGTGGTGATTGCCGGTCCGTGCTCGGTGGAATCCGAAGAGCAGATTATGCGTTCAGCGGAGGCGGTAGCAAAGGCTGGTGCGAAATTATTGCGTGGTGGCGCGTTTAAGCCGCGCACGTCGCCATATGATTTTCAGGGCATGGAAGAAGAAGGATTGAAGTTGCTGGTGAAGGCGAAGAAGGCGACTGGGTTGGGGATTGTAACCGAAGTGATGGGCGATAAAGATGTGGATCTGGTGGCGCAGTACGCGGATGTGATGCAGGTGGGCGCTCGCAACATGCAGAATTTTATGTTGTTGAAGGCGTTGGGAAAGTGCGGCCGGCCGGTGTTGTTGAAACGCGGGTTGAGCAGCACGATTAAAGAACTATTGATGAGCGCGGAATATATTGTGGCGCACGGAAATGAGAACGTGATTTTGTGTGAGCGCGGGATCCGTACGTTTGAGACGGCGACGCGGAATACCTGCGACATTTCGGCGATTCCGGTGCTGAATGAATTGACGCATTTGCCGGTGATTCTGGATCCGAGCCACGCTACGGGCAAGCGGAGC
>DASXBH010000279.1:0-12715 GCA_036491775.1 Candidatus Acidiferrum sp. | reverse complement strand
CGCACACGTTTTCTGGGGACCTCGGACGTAGCGCATCGTTGTTGAGGATCAGGTCGAGTGGGATTTTTGGGATGTGAGTTGGCGGACTTGCGATTCGAAGGCGGAGTAGTCGGGGGAGTTGTAGGGGAGGACGGTGCCCAGGCCGGCGTGGAATTCTTGGGCTTGCGTGATTCGGCGTAGAGTGGGGAAGTTGTTGGGTTGGATGCCGGCACCGGGCATGACAATGATGCGGTTGGCGGCGGCTTGGATGAGCTGGCGGATTTGTGTTGCACCTTCGGGCGCGGTTGTGGCGGCGCCGGAGGTGAGTAGGCGCGCGGCACCGGTGGCAATGACGTCGTCTAGGGCGGCAAATGAATCTTGATACGTGGAGGCGCGTAGGGCTTCGTCGAAGGCGCGGTGGAAGGTTACTGGAAGAGGGCGGGCGAGTTCGATGAGTTGGGCGGTGCGGTGGATGTCGATGTGGTGGGAAGGAGTGAGGATGCCGAGGACGATCCCGTCCATGGCCAGTTCGCGAGCTTGTGAGATTTGAGATTGCATGGCGGCGAATTCAGAGTCGGTGTAGACGAAGTTGCCTGGGCGCGGGCGGATCATGGCGAAGATGGGGATGTGGAGTGCGGCGCGAACCTGGCGCATGAGTTCGGCGGTGGGAGTGAGGCCGCCTTGGGAGAGATTGGCGCAGAGTTCGATGCGACCGGCGCCGGCGCGTTGGGCGGCTTGTGCGGCGGGTAGGGATTCGACCGCGATTTCCAGGAGGAAGGGCATTCGTTTAGTGGAATTCATGTTACGACATTCGATTGGTGGATGAGAAAAGATTGGGACTATTGGAAAACAGAAGAAAGACTTGTGGCCCCAGATCGGAGCTCGCAAGATCGTTGAAATCGTTTCAGTGAAATTATTCGTTGTCGGCGCGGTAGAGGGTGGGGAAAGTTTTCTGGAGGTTGGCTAGTTTGGGGAGATCGTTGATCACGATGTAGGAGTTGTTGGGATTATTTTTGAGGTAGTCCTGGTGATAGCCCTCGGCGGGATAAAAGGCTTCGAGTTTCTCGACTTTGGTGACGATGGGGCGCTGGTAGATTTGCGCGGCGGTGAGTTGGGCGATGTAGGATTCGGCGATGCGCTTTTGCTGGTCGGACGTGTAGAAAATTTCGGAACGATATTGCGGGCCGGTGTCTGGACCTTGACGATTCCACTGAGTGGGATCGTGAGCAACGGAAAAATAGGCCATGAGAAGTTGGCCGTAGGTGACCTTGGAGGGATCGAAAATGACCTGCACGCTTTCGGCGTGTCCGGTGACACCGAGGCTGACGGTTTCATAGGTGGGTGATTTCAGGTAGCCGCCGGAATAGCCGGAGGTGGCTTCGGTGACGCCCTTGACGTGTTCGAAGACCGCTTGCACTCCCCAAAAACAACCGCCAGCAAAGACTGCCGTTTCCGTGGATTTTGCGGCGGCGAGCGGCGCGTCGAGCGCGGGCCTGGGAATGGGGGCGGAGGGCGCGGCGGGAGGACGAGCGCCGAGCGCACGGAAGGCGTTCCAGCCGAGGAAAAGAATAATGATGGCGACGGCGATGTTCCGGCCGATGGTGGGACTAGACATTTGGGGAATCCTCACAGGAGTTAGATTCGGAAGGTGGAGAAAGGTAACGGAGGGTTGAGTACGGAGAAAAGCGATCAGAAAGGCGCTGCAGGTACGGGATTTGATGTGTTTACTGGAATTTGGGTTGGGGCTAATCTCTGAGGCGCTCCGCGAGAGAGAGGTCGCGGCGGCAGAAAAAGGAGTGTGCGAAAGATGAGAATGCTGAGGATTGCGGCGTTAATGGTGTTGGGAGTTTTGCCGGGATATTGGTTGGTGACGCATGCGCGGCCGGCGAGCGAGTCGCCGGAACTGGACCATGCGACGGTGTACGTGCGAGATCTAAAGACGAGTACGGAGTTTTACGAGAGAGTGATGGAGTTGAAGCAGATTCCGGAGCCATTCAAGGATGGGAAACATGTGTGGTTTCGCGCGGGCGGGCATGAGCAATTGCACGTGGTGAGCGGGGCGACGGAGCCATCTTCGCAGAACATTGAAGTGCATATGGCGTTTCGGGTGGCATCGTTGCCGGAATTTTTGAAGCATCTGGACCAGGAAAAAGTGAAATACCGCAGCTTCAAAGGCGATAGCAGCGCACCAACATTGCGGCCCGATGGAGTGAAACAGGTGTATTTGCAGGATCCGGACGGATATTGGATCGAGGTGAACGACGACAAGCTTTGATGCAAGAAGGAATGGAGGGGGCCGGACGGTTGGTCATTGACTCGGCGATTGGGGACGCTGGACTTTGGACCAGTAGGCGAGCGGGAAATGTTGGAATAAGGTGTGAGCGCTCGAAGAGATCGCTGATATGGAGAGGGGGCACGATATGCCGTGCCCTACCGGGGTAGCCGTGTATTGCGAGCATTGCGGGATACAAATCATGCCGCAGCGACCGACGTGCAGTCGGTGCGGCAAAGCGCCAACCAAACAGTGGGTGCAGTTGATCAGCCTAGCGGTGTTGCTGGTGGCGATTGTGGGCAATTCGTTGGCGGGATGGTTTTTGCTGCCACGATTGGCGGCGGAACATCCAGCGCGGATGTTTTTTCGTGCATGGTTGTGGGCTGACGTAGAGGGCGCGCGATACGGCTGGATGCCGCTGGCGGCGGCGTTGCTGGCATGGGAATTTTTTGTGTGGCGGAAGATTCGCAAGAGCAAGCCAATGCCAAAGATCAAGGGCTGGGTGAGCCGGAAGATCCTGACATTTGTGCTGGCAGCAGGATTCGCGCCAGTTTTGCCGTGGTGGATACCGGCGGGACAGCCTTCGGACAAAACCTTGGCGACGCTGGGGCAATATCCCGGGGTGCCGTGTGCCCTGTCGTGGAGCGCGGTGCTGATCGTGGCGACGATTTTGTGTGTTCGACCGGAAACGCGTGACAAGTTGATGGGAAATGGAAAGACATTGTCGCTAATCAGCTTGGGCGCGCTGGCGATTGTGTTGACGCTGACCCTGGTGGGTTGGTCGTTGAGCTAAGGCGCGCTAGAGACCTGATACAAATCGAAAAGAAAACACACGGACGTTCTGATTCGCTAGTGGGCGTAGATGATCTGGCCGGCGCGGATGGTGTAGGCGACTTTGGCCAAGTTGTGAACGTCGGCTGCGGGATCCGCTTCGAGAACGACGAGGTCGGCGTCGAAACCCTTTTCCACGCGGCCCTTTTTTGTGGCTTTGAAATACGTCGCGGGATTGGTGGTCAGAGTAGCAAGGATTTCGTTGGTGGAAAGAGCGCGATGCATGAATTCGACCTCGAGTGAGGTGTCGAAAATTTGGATGAAGCCGACATCGGTTCCAAAGAGAACGGCTCCGCCATTTGTGGCAAAGGCTTTCAGTTGGTCAGCGCCGCGGTTCACGAGGATCGGGGCATCAGCAGGGTTGCGGACGACGGTGGTCCACAGAGTGAGAGTGGGAATCAGAACGGTGTGTTGGGATTTGAAAAGAGCCAATTCCTCAGGAGTGTAACCGCTGTGTACGCTGGGGATGGTGTGGGCGAGGATATCGACGCCGCCGGCGAGGGCGTTGTCGACGCCGGTGGTGTTTTGCGGATGCGCGAAGACTGGCTTGCCTTGCGCGTGAGCAACATCGACGGCCGCTTTGACGATGGCTGTGTCCATGTTAACGACTGGCTTGGGGCCCATGAACGAGCCGGTAAATAACTTCATACCATCCAGCCCCATCTTCAAATCATCGGTGGCCATCTGGGTAGCTTCGGCCGGCGTTGCCGCTTCGGGGAGTTGCATCTCGGCAGGAATATAAATGGGATGGCCGTTTTTGGGGAAAATCGTGCCGGTGAGAAAAATTTTGGGGCCGAGAATTTCGCCCGAATCGATGCGACGACGAAGAGCGAGAGAATTGCTGGGAACGGAGCCGAGGTCCCAAACGGTGGTAAATCCCCATTGGGTCAGCATGGATTGTAGTTGCTTCTGAAGAGTGGCAGCGGGAGCGGATGCAGCGTTATTCCAGGAAGGATCGCTGAGGTGAATGTGACTATTCCAGAAACCCGCGACGATGGTTTTACCGGAGCAATCGATGACGCTGGCGTCTTTGGGAATTCTGATTTCGTTGCGAGAGCCGACCGCGGAGATAACGCCTGCCGAAGTAAGAACTACCGCGTCGTGGAGTGGAGATGCATCGGGGGAGGCGTAGACGGTGGCGCCGACCAGGGCGAGAGATTGCGTTTGAGCGGTGCTGTCGGCATTGGTGAAGACTGCGAAGACCAGGGTGAGGAGCAGGGTAAGAGTCAGGCGTCGGTTCATTGGCGATCCTTGTTGGGTCGAAATAGTTGAGCGGAAGAAAAACGTGGAAGAAAAACGCCAGGTTAATAGCTAGCGCCTACTCTGGCTTATTTGGCGGCGACGATGGTTTTGGCTTGGGTGAGTTCTGGGCGATCGGAGTTGGAGGATTCGCAATTTTTTAGAAGTTGTGCGTAGTAGGCGGAGGCTTTTTCCTTTTGTTGGGTTTGCGTGGCGGCTTGGGCGGCGCCGTAGAGACCGTTGAAGCGGTTAGGATCAGTGCGAAGAGAGATTTCGTATTGTTCGAAGGCTTCTTTGGGACGTTGCAGATCGAGAAGCATATCGGCGAGCATTTCGCGGGCGGGCAATTCGGTTTCACCTTTGCCAACTTTGTCTTGAGTGTCGGCGACTTCGTGAAGCAGACGAAGAGCATCGTCGGATTTGCCGGAAGCGTAGAAGACCCAAGCTTGCACGACACCATGTTCATTTTTCAGGAAATTTACGACGTACGGTTTGGGACCTTTCCGAGTGGCTTCCATAAGTTTGTCGTAATGCTTGAGAGCATCTTTGGCAGCGGCCGAATCGTGAAGATGGCCGGCGGCAACGGCGCGTCCCCAGTAGGCCACGCTTTGCGCATAAGGCACGGCGTTGGGAATCGGTTGTAGCGCCAGAGCTTCTTTCCATTGACGGCGCTCGATGGCGTAGGTGGCACTGGCGCGAGCCTGGCGGACTTCGAGGAAATCAAGATACTCTGGCTCCACTTCGGAGCGATTGATGGCAGCAAACGCTGCGACTTCAGATTTGGCGTTGGCGTCGTCACCGATTTGTAAGTAGGCGTACTCGAGAAAATCCATGGAATGCATCTTGTGGTGCATGACGTGGAAATGCATGCCGGCCATGGAATCGGCAACTTTGATAGCGGCTAGGTTGGACTGGATGTCGTCTTGCCAAAGTCCGAGGCGGGCGAAGATGTGGGAAGGCATGTGAACGGCGTGGGCGGAAGCGGGGGCGATAGTGGCGTATTTGCGAGCGGCTGGAAGAGCGAGGCTGGCCATTTGCGGATTGTCGCAAGCGTGAATGATGTAATGGGCGATGCCGGGGTGCGTGGGCTGCTCGTCGAAAAGCTTATTGAGAATGGCGACGGCAGCTTTTTCGTTGGTGTGATTCGGATCGTTCTCGGAGCCGGAGCCGAGGAGCGAGAGAGAGTAGAAGACGGCGGCTTCCCGATCCTCGGGATAGCGTTCGTAGACGGCCTTCATCGCTTGGCAATAGGCGTCGGCGCGATGCGAGTGGTCGATTTTGTCGCTATCGGTATAGAACACGGAGAGAGCCTGAATGTAATCGCGTTCGCGGGGTGTGGGCGCATTGAGTTGGCGCGCTTTGGCGAGGAATTCGGCGCCGCGTTTGAGATCGGCTTTGGAAGTAGGATCCCACAGCTGATGATAGAGGCTCATGCCTTGGCCCCAGTAGGCCATGGCACATTTGGGATCGCGCTCGGAAACGGTATGGAATTCGTGCGCGGCTGATTCGTATTCGAAGGAGTAGAGCAGAGCGACGCCGCGGGTAAAGGTGTCTTGGACGGCGGGGGCGCAGGAGGTGGGGAAGGAGACGGTTCCAAGAGTTTCGGCAGATTCGTGGTGATGTTGCGACTCTTGCTGTTCTTGTGCAGAAAAGGTGAAGGCACAGAGAGTGACGGCAAAGAGCAGGGGAATGAAGGCGGTTTTCATGAGCGACTCCCGTGTGAAAAGAGTATGCAGAAGGAGCGGAAGTGTCAACGCGGGAGAGCTTGGCGTGCGCCTCAATTTGTACGGAATCGGGCATTTGGGGGCTTGCTTGACCAGTGGCGGGGTGGCGAATATCATCTGACACATGGCGGAAGCGACCTCTCTCATCGGGCAAGCGGTATCCCATTACAAAGTCACACGGAAGATTGGCAGCGGCGGCATGGGTGTGGTGTACGAGGCGGAAGACTCGCGCCTGGGGCGGCGGGTGGCGGTGAAATTCCTGCCGGCAGAAATGGCACAGGATTCGCAACTGATCGAACGATTTCAACGGGAGGCGCGGGCGGCATCGGCGCTGAACCATCCCAACATTTGCACGATTCACGCGATTGAACAATTCGAGCGGCAACATTTCATCGTGATGGAATTGCTGGAAGGGAAGACGCTGGCAGAGTCGCTGGTGGAGCGGCAGACATTCCCAATGGAAAAGTTATTGCCGATGGCGGTGCAAATTGCGGATGCGTTGGAATCGGCGCACGCCAAGGGAATTGTGCACCGGGACATCAAGCCGGCGAACCTGTTTGTGACGGATCGCGGGCAGGTGAAGGTGCTGGATTTTGGGCTGGCAAAGATTGAGCGGGCGGAGATTCCGTCGATGGGATCGACGCCGTCGAGCATGGACACGATGGTGGTGGGAGAGTTGACGACGCCGGGATCGGCGGTGGGGACGGTGTCGTACATGTCTCCGGAGCAGGCGCGTGGGCAGTTGGTGGATGCGCGCACGGATTTATTCTCGTTGGGAACGGTGTTGTACCAATTGGCGAGCGGAGTGTTGCCATTTCGCGGGGAAACATCGGCGACGGTGTTTGACGCGATTTTGAATCGCGAACCGGCTCCGGTGATGGACGTAAACCCGAACTTGCCGGCGGATTTTTGGCGGATCTTGTCGAAACTGTTGGAGAAGGATCGCACGCTGCGTTGCCAGACGGCGACGGAGTTGAAGACAGATTTGAACCGGCTGAAGCGGGACCTGGAGTCGGGAACGAAACGCGCGGCGGAACTGAGCGACACGAAGTCGGGAGTGGTGAAGCCGGCGATGAAGTCGGTGGCGGTACTGTATTTCGAAAATTTGAGTGGCGTGAAAGAGGATGAATATCTGCGGGATGGAATTACGGAAGACATCATCACAGAGCTTTCGAAAATTCGCGGCTTGAATACGTTTTCGCGGCCGACGGTGCTGGCGTTTCGGGACAAGTCGGTTACGCCGGGACAAATTGGGCAACAATTGAAGGCGGCGTACGTATTGACGGGAACGTTGCGGCGTTCGGGGCAGCGATTGCGAATTACGACGCAGTTGATCGACACCAATACCGATTTTCCGATGTGGAGCGAGCGGTACGACCGGGAGATGAAAGACGTTTTTGAGGTGCAAGACGAAATTGCGCGGAAAATTGCCGAAGCGTTGCGAGTGACATTGTCCCCGCAGGAACTGGAAGCGCTAGCGGTTAAGCCGACGGAGAATTTGCAAGCGTACGATTTGTATTTGCGCGGGAAACGCTACGCGCGGCGGCAAACGCGGCAGGATTTGGAGTTCGCGTTGCAAATGTTTGAGAATGCGGTGGCGCTGGATCCGAGTTTCGCGCTGGCGTATGCGGCGTGCGCGAATGCGTGCGCGATGTTTTATTGCAACTTCAGCCGCAGTTCCATTTGGGTGGAACGCGCGCGCAATGCATCGGGGAAAGCGGTCGCGCTGCGTTGGGATTTGCCGGAAGTGCAGGTGAGCCAGGCATGG
The DNA here is from genome assembly GCA_036491775.1 of Candidatus Acidiferrum sp. Lineage (GTDB taxonomy): Bacteria > Acidobacteriota > Terriglobia > Acidiferrales > UBA7541 > Acidiferrum. The sequence continues at coordinate 4,902 of DASXBH010000279.1, read as the reverse complement.
GTGCTGTACGCGACGGAATTGCACGATGAAGCGGTGCGGATGGTGCGGAAGGCGATTGAACGGAAGAAGGATTGTGAAGGCGCATATTACTTGTTGTGCCGTGCGCTATTTTCGGCTGGGCGTTATCAGGAAGTAGCGGACCTGGTGGAAATTGCGTTGGAAGCGGGCGGCGAGGATTACAACGTATATGTACCGATCATCAATGCGCTGGGGGCGCTGGGGAAAGAAGAGTTGCGCGGTAATGTTTTATTGAGGCGCGTTGTGGCGCTGGAAAATCATCTGCGGCACGTGCCGGAGGATCCGCGAGCGCGGATTTTGCTGGCGGCGGATTACGCAAAGCAGGGTCGCGTGGATGACGCGATCAAGGAATTGAATCTGGCGATTACGTTGCGCGCGAATGAGGCGTCGATTTTGTACAACGCGGCCTGCACGTTTGCGATGTTGAACCGTAAGACCGAAGCGCTGGATACGTTGCGGAAGGCGTGGGAATTGGGGTTCAAGGACGCAACGTGGGCGCGGCGGGATCCGGATCTGGCGTTACTGCACGACGATCCCGAGTTTGAGAAGATGTATCCTTTGGCGGAGGTTGCTCGCGTAGACGCAGGCAACCCAAATACCCCAACCAACTGAGATTATTGTCGTAAAGCGCAGATGCGGGACTGTCTCCCGGTGCGATTGTGGCTAGCCAGCCGAGGCTGGGGTTGCGGTATCTGAATCCTTCGCAAAGACTCCGGCTAAATCCTGTTGCTTCAAGGAACGAATACGATCGCGCAGTTGCGCGGCTTTTTCGAATTCAAATTTCTTGGCAGCTTCGCGCATCTGGGTTTCGAGTTGCTGCAAGAGGTCGGCAAGTTGCTTTTCGTTTTTGACGCCAGCGGCCGCGGCGTCGAGATCGGCGGTGTCGAGGGGAACAGTGACGTAGTCGGCTTCGACGATGTGGGCGAGTTCCATGTCGACGCCCTTGATGATGGACATGGGAGTGATGTTGTTTTCGACATTGTAGGCAATCTGCTTGGTGCGGCGGCGATTGGTTTCACTGATTGCGGCGTTCATCGAACCGGTGCGACGGTCGGCGTAGAGAATGGCGCGACCTTCGACGTGACGGGCGCAACGGCCGATAGTCTGGATAAGGGAAGTGGAGCTACGTAGATAACCTTCTTTGTCGGCGTCGAGAATTGCGACGAGGGAAACTTCGGGCAGGTCGAGACCTTCGCGCAGCAAGTTGATGCCGATGAGCACATCGAATTCGCCTTTGCGCAGGTCGCGAAGAATCTTGATCCGATCTAATGTTTCAACCTCGGAATGCAAGTAGCGGCACTTCACGCCAATTTCGCTGAAATATTCGGCTAAGTCCTCGGCCATGCGTTTGGTGAGGGTGGTGACGAGAACGCGTTCGTTTCTTTCGCCGCGAACGCGAATTTCCTCGAGCAGGTCGTCGACCTGGCCTTTGACGGGGCGAATTTCAACTTCGGGATCAATCAGGCCGGTGGGACGAATGACTTGTTCAACGAACTGTCCGCCGGATTTGGTGAGTTCGTAGGGGCCAGGCGTTGCGGAAACGTAGATGACCTGATTGGTGCGGTGTTCGAATTCTTCGAAGGTTAGAGGGCGATTGTCCATGGCGGAAGGCATGCGGAATCCGTAATTGACCAGGGTCTGCTTGCGGGAGCGGTCGCCATGAAACATGCCTCCGACTTGGGGAATGGTGGCATGGGATTCGTCGACGAAGAGCAGATAATCCTGAGGAAAATAGTCGAGTAGGGTTGGTGGTGCTTCGCCAGGCAGTCGTCCGCTTAAGTGGCGGGAATAATTTTCGACGCCATGGCAGTAACCGATGGTGCGCATCATTTCGATATCGAACATGGTGCGCTGCACAACGCGCTGGGCTTCCACGAATTTATTTTGCTTCTCGAGTTCCTTCTTCCACCACCACAGTTCTTCCTGAATGGTAACGATGGCGCGTTCGCGCTGTTCCTGGGGCATCACGTAGTGCGTTTTTGGGTAGATGGGCACGCGGGAAAGATCTTCCTGGCCGGAGCGGATTTCACCGGTGAGCGGATCGAACTGCCGGAGTTTATCGATCTGATCGCCCCACATCTCGATGCGATAGCCTTGATCTTCGTAGGTGGGGTAAATCTCGATGATGTCGCCACGAACGCGAAACGTTCCGCGACGCAAATCTTCACTGCGCTCGTATTGCACATCGACGAAACGGCGGAGGAGCGCTTCGCGGGAGGTCTGCATGCCTTTTTCGAGCATGATGAGCATGCCGTAGTAGGCCTCGGGCGAACCGATGCCGTAGATGCAGGAGACGGAAGCCACGATGACGACGTCGCGACGTTCGAAAAGGGATCGGGTGGCGCTCATACGGAGCTTGTCGAGTTCATCGTTGATCGTGGCTTCTTTATCGATGTAAATGTCGGCGGAAGGCACGTAGGCTTCGGGCTGGTAGAAATCGTAATAGCTGACGAAATATTCGACGGCGTTTTCGGGGAAGAAGCTTTTGAATTCGTGATAGAGCTGCGCGGCCAAAGTTTTGTTGTGGGCGAGGACCAGAGCGGGGCGATTGGCCTGTTCGATGACCTTGGCCATGGTGAAGGTTTTGCCGGAGCCAGTGACGCCGAGGAGAACTTGATGTTTGTCACCCGCTTCGAGACCGCGAGTGAGATGTTCAAGCGCGGCGGGTTGATCGCCGCGAGGCTGATAACTGCTGCGGAGTTTGAAAGACATCGGGAGCGTCTCCTGCTGGCCCAGCGGGCGCTAACGAAACTTCTATTATACAGCGCTTGGCAAATCGGGAGAGGAACTGGGTCAGGCGGATTGGAGGAAGATCAAGAGGGATTTCATCGCTCATGGGATGCGCGGTGGTGCAGCGTTCTCGCTCTGAAGACTCCGCTCGGAATGACGGGTCGATGCGGCTGGCGACTCTGCGACAACGTACTGCGTTGAGTGATGCGCGGACTAATGCGCAGCGGGCGCGGTGGATGGGATCAGCGTGGTTTCGAACTGGCTACTGCTGGAGATGAAGTAGCGGACACTATTGGAATCGTCGGACTTGGCGACAGTGGCGTCCATGGCTTGCTGGGCATCTTCTTTGGCGCGAAGGACGAGATGAGTTTTGAGGGAGATGTAGCGAATGGCTTCGTTGGTGCCGGCGGCGGTGCCGGAGGTTTTAAGATTGTGGAGGCGGTAGGTGTCCGGGGTGGCGTCTTCCTCGGAGGACTTTTGTTTGAGTTTGGCGCGGGTGAGGAAGACGGCGCAGGTTTCGGTGGGGATGATGGGACATTTGTCGTTGCGGACGTAAGTAGTTTCGCGTTCCCAGACTAAATTGGCGATGGCAGTGGGAGTGTCTTCGGGCTCTTCGGTCTTCCATTTTTCGCCGACGGTGACACCTTTGGACGCCAACGTCCAGGCATAAGCGAATTGGGCGGCCCAGAATTGCCAGGCGACGCGTTGTTGGGGATCGAGGTCTTCTAAGCCTTCTGGCTTGGCAATGCGGCCGTTGCTGCTGACCGTGAAATCCAATTTTCCTTTTGCGGGAGGAGCGGATGGAGAGGACGCACTGGAAGCGGAGGGAGTTGATGGAGATTCGGATTCGAGTTCGGCATGTAGGGCTAAGACGGAATGGCCGTTTTCGACGTGCGATTCGCGGACGGTGAGCTGGAGATTGGTGGCGATTTGGGTTTCGACGGTGTCGGCTGGAGAAGGAGACACGACGTTGCTTTCGGTCTTGGTGCGGCGGTTGATGCGGGCGACGACCTTGTACTGAAGGATTTGCCCGGGGCGCAGGCGGGGAATGAAACCGGCGTGGGCGTCGCTGTGCAGGCGAATGGGTGAGACCAAGAAAACGCTTGCGGCCAGTGCCAGCGCGCAAAACATTTCTGCGACGGTCGCGACGCGGGCTGACGAGTTGGAGAAGATTTTCACTTTTGCGGAGCGGCCAATTGTTGATCGAAAAAGTTGCTGGTGGCTTGGTAGGCCTTTACCCAACTGCGATGCAGGAGAAAATCGTGGTCTTCATCAGGAAGAATCAGCTGCTCGATGTGCACGCCGCGTTCACGAAGACGCGCTACGAGGTCGACCGTTTGGGTGAAAGATACGGTGCGGTCGTCATCTCCATGAATAAAAAGCACAGCAGAAGTCCACGTATCAACAGACGAGACGGGCGAGGAATCGTGAGCGAGTTTGGTCATCTCTGGCGAAATGTTTTTGCCATCGGAGTTGTCGACGGGCCAATCGTGGACGCCGTGAAAATCGACGCCGGCGGCAAACAGATTGGAGTTACGGGCGAGGCCAAGAGCGGTCAGGTAACCGCCATAGCTGCCTCCCCACAGGCCGATGCGATGGGGGTCGACGTCGCTGCGGGTTTGCAAATATTTTGCGGCAGCGACTACGTCCTGATACTCGGTGGCACCGCGACCTGCGCGGCCTGGGGCTTCGCGGAACGCGCGACCGTAGCCAATGCCGCTGCGGTAGTTGATGGCCAAGACGATGTAACCGCGACTGGCCAGATACTGATTCATGGCGTAGGCGTTTGCGTAGTAGTACATATAATGCCAGCCGAGGAGCATCTGGCGCATGGGGCCCCCGTGAAGAAAAATTAAAGTGGGGCGCTTTTCGCTGGGTTTTGAATTTTTGGGCGAGAATAATTGTGCGTGAATTTTGAATCCGTCTGTGGAGTCGAAGATGACGGGCTGCGGAGTTACGAATTCGTTGGGGGCGGAGCTGTTACGCCAAGTTTCGAAAAGTGGGAGATTGAGGGCGACGGATTGTTGCGTGGTGGAGTCAGTGGTGAAGGGATGCCCTGGCTCTCTGACGTTAGACCCGAGATAGGCGAAATGTGAGCTGTCTGCAAGAAACGCGGGAGACCATTCGATGCCATTTCCCGTGGTCATTTGTGCG
>DASXBH010000278.1:0-17361 GCA_036491775.1 Candidatus Acidiferrum sp. | reverse complement strand
TTTTACGTACACCAGTGAATGGTCCATGTGCAGCGGAGCAAAAATTCTTTGCTGCAAAAAATCGCCGTACGGCTCGCCGGAAACTTTTGACACAATCAGCCCAAGTACGACGTAGCCGGAATTGCTGTACGCCCAACTGGTCCCAGGCGCAAATTTCCCAGACGACGCCTGCCGCAGCAACGCGAGAACTTCAGTGTCCTGGATCTGGTGCTCAGCGGACCATCGTGGTCCGTGCGCTTTCTCTTCCTTCTCCATTAAGTCTTCATAGTCAGGGAGGCCGGAGGTGTGATTCAACAGATTCCGGACCGTGATATTTCGCCCGTACTCAGGGAAGTCGGGGAAAATGTCGGTCAGCCGCTGTTCGTAATTCAACTTCTTGTCGTGCACCAGAAGCATCACGGCCATCGCGGTAAATTGTTTCGTGACCGAAGCTAACCGGAAATTTGTATCGGCATCGATCTTCGCGGCGCTGCGGGAAGAGCGCACGCCATAGCCTTTCGCGAAAACAATTTTGCCGTGCCGCTTCACCACGACGGCCAGTCCAGGCGCGCCGGGTTTGGTCACGGAAGACAGCAGCGCATCAATTTTGTTTTGCAAATCGTCGCTGGCGCGGACTGTCGCCGTATACACGAATGTGGCAAGCATCAAAGCCAGCGGTCCGGCCACCCAATTCTTGAGCCTCATGGTCACCTTGGAAACGTTGGCAGCATACCACTCCCGTCCTTTGTTCATCAGCGCGTAACACGGGTAAGATAGTTCTCTCCTCTCACCCAGGAACGCTATGACGCGCATAAAACTCGAGGAACCCCGCTTCTACCTGAACCGCCATCTGCAATGGCTAGCTTTCAACGAACGCGTGCTCGAGGAGGCGCGCGATCCTTCCAATCCCCTGCTGGAACGTGTGAAGTTCCTGGCCATCACCGCGAACAATCTCGATGAATTCGTTGAAATTCGTGTCTCCAGCTTTCTGCAGAAAATTGAACATGGCTCGCGCGACATCAGCGCGGATGGCCTGACTCCTGCCGAAGAGCTTGAAGCGGTTTCTTCGGCCATGCAGCGCGCTGTGCGTGCCCAATATAAATGTTGGAATGATGAGCTCCTGCCTCTCCTCGCCCGCCACAACATCCGCATCTTGTCAGTCGAACAGCTAGACACGAAGGCCAGCCAGATGGCCAAAAAGTTTTACGAGCGTCGCGTTTATCCGATGTTGACGCCGGTGACCGTCGACCCCACTCACCCTTTTCCCCACGTGCTGAACAAAGCGCTGTGCATCGCATTTCTACTGCGGCGTCGCCGGAATTCCAATACCAAGCCGGTTTTCGGAGTGGTCACCGTGCCGCGCGCGCTCCCTCGGTTGTTGCGTGTGCCTTCCGGCAACGGTGGCATCCACAACGTGTTTTTGCAGGACCTCATCTCCACTTATGCCGACAAGTTGTATCGCGGCTACGAAATTCTCGCTTCGGCTCCGTTCCGCATTACCAGGAACAGCAATTTATATTTGGAAGAGGAAGAAGCGCGCACTCTGCTGGAAGCAGTCGACTTGCAAGTGGCGCAGCGCCGCAAGGGCCACGCCGTCCGTTTGGAGATTGCAGCCGGCGCGCACCCCGAAATCGTCGATCATCTGGTTTCCACGTTTGAATTGGATGAGTCTCTCGTGTTTCGCGTGGCGGGCCCGGTGAATCTGCAGCGTTTGTTCCATTTGTACGAGGAAACGGCGCGCCCTGATCTGAAATATCCTAAATTCGTTCCACGCCAGGTGCACATCGGGCACGACGCCGATTCTTTCTTCGAGACATTACGCCGCCAAGACGTCTTGCTGCACCATCCCTACGACTCCTACGATCCTGTGGTGCATTTCCTGCAGACGGCGGCGCGCGATCCGCGGGTGCTCTCCATCAAACAGACGCTGTATCGCACTAATTCCGATTCGCCAATCGCGCGCGCACTGCTCGAGGCCGCCGGCAAGAAAGAAGTCACCGTGGTGGTGGAGTTGAAAGCAAGTTTCGACGAGGCTACCAACATACGCTGGGCGCGCAGTTTCGAAGATGTAGGCGTGCAGGTCTTTCACGGCTTAGTGAACCTGAAAACCCATGCCAAGTTGGCCACCGTCGTGCGCCAGGATCCCGATGGAAAAATTCGCCGCTACGCGCATCTCGGTACCGGGAACTACAATCCCTCCACGGCGCGCTATTACACCGACCTCAGTCTGTTCACCAGCGACGAGCACATTACCTCCGCGGTCAACGACGTGTTCAACTATCTGACCGCCTACGCGGAAAAGTCCCACTACAAGCCGTTGCTCGTTGCTCCCAAAGACATGGCCAAGACCTGCATCGCGCTGATCGACCGCGAAGCGCGCAACGCCCGCCGTGGACGGCCGGCGCGCATCATCGCCAAGTGCAATGCGGTCGTCGATCCGCCGGTAATTCGCGCTCTCTATCGCGCGTCGCAAGCCGGGGTGGAAATCGATTTGATCGTTCGCGGCCAGTGCACATTGGTTCCCGGTCTCCGTGGAATCAGCAGTCGCATTCGCGTGCGCAGCATTGTCGGCCGCTTTTTGGAACACAGCCGGATCTTTTATTTCGAGAATGGCGGTGAGCCGGAAATTTATTTGGGCAGTGCGGATTGGATGCCGCGTAACCTTTACGAGCGCGTCGAAGTCTTATTTCCGTTGAAGGATGAAGACCTGAAAGAGCGGATCTGCAAGCAAATTCTGCCGTCGTATCTTGCCGACAATCGAAAGGCACGGGTATTAGGGCCGCACGGCCTGTATACTCATCTTCACCGGGAACGCGGGAAGAAAGGCTTTTCCGTGCAAGACCACCTGATGGCTTTGGCTCATACCGACGCGCATCGCGCCGCAGAGTTGAAAGAGCGGCAAACGCAACTGGCGCACACTAACGGTCGACCTCCCTCCACCGCAATCCACTCCTCGGAAGCGGCCGAACTGGAAGAGCAGGATTCCTCGAATGCAACCGTATGATCTGGTCGTGATTGGTTCGGGCCCCGGCGGGCAGCGTGCCGCTATCCAAGCCGCGAAAGCGGGCAAGCGCGCGGCGGTCGTCGAAAAGCTCACCATGCTGGGCGGCGTCTGCTTCAATACCGGCACCATTCCCAGTAAAACGATGCGCGAAGCCGTCCTCCACCTTTCAGGCTTCTACGATCAAGCGTTCTACGGCGCAAATCATACCGTGAAAGAAAACGTCACCATGAGTGACCTCAATTTTCGCGTGAATCGCGTGATTGAGAATGAGTCCAACGTTTTGCAGGATCAGTTGAAGCGCAATGGTGTCGACCTGTATCACGGCATCGGCGGTTTCATCGATCCACATCACATTCGCGTGGAAAACACCACGGGTTTCAACGAACTCGAAGCGCAATTCGTGGTGATCGCCACGGGAACCAAGCCGGCTGACAATCCAAAAGTGCCCGTGAACGGCCGCAACATCGTCGATAGCGACCAGATTCTCGGCATCCCCGTGGTGCCTAAAACACTAATTGTCGTGGGCGGCGGTGTTATCGGCGTGGAATACGCCTGCATGTTTGCCACGCTTGGCGTGCGCGTGATTCTGGTTGAGAAGCGGCCTCGCTTATTGGAATTTGCCGACTCGGAAGTTGTCGAAGCGCTCAGCTACCAGATGCGCGATCGTCGCGCCACCATGCGGCTGAATGAAGAAGTGGAAAGCGTTGAAGAATTGCCCGATGGAAAAGTCGCGGCGAATCTTGTCAGCAAAAAGCGGATCATCGGGGACGCACTTCTCTATGCTGTTGGACGTCAGGGAAACATTGACCGCCTCAATCTGAAAGCTGCCGGAGTGGAAGCGGATGATCGTGGCCGCATCAAAGTCGACGGTGATTATCGTACCGCGCAGCCCCACATTTTTGCCGTGGGTGACGTCATTGGCTTTCCCAGTCTGGCTTCCGTTTCCATGGAGCAAGGACGCATTGCCGCGGCGCGCGCGTTTGGATTGCCGGTACAAACCGATCCAGCTGGCTACCCGTATGGTATTTACACCATTCCGCAAATCTCGTTCATCGGAAAAACAGAAGAGCAGCTTACCCAGGAAGATGTGCCTTACGAAGTGGGCGTCGCATACTATCGCGAAATCGCCCGTGGGCAGATTTCCGGGCACACCGACGGCCGGCTAAAGCTTCTCTTCCACCGTGAAACGCTGGATTTGCTCGGCGTTCACATCTTCGGCGAAGATGCGGCCGAACTCCTCCACATCGGTCAGGCCGTCCTACTGCTGAAAGGTAAAATCACCTACTTCATCCACACCGTTTTCAACTATCCAACGCTGGCCGAATGCTACAAAGCAGCAGCCTTCAACGGCCTGAACCGCCTAAGTTGAATCCGCTGCTTTCCTTCAAAAATTTCATTTCAGCGAAGGCGGCAGTGGCGCCCAAAGGCAGCGGGGCATATAATCGCGCGGCGCGCTGACCCTGCAGCAAATTCCGAAGGGCTCTTGCCCGTTTCTCAAAGGAAATTTAATGACACCCACAAGAAGGTTTGTTCGTTTGCTTGTGCTCGCATCCTTGCTTGCCCTATCGCCGTTCGCGAAAACCTCGCTCGCACAAACGGCAGAGAAAACGCTCCCCAGCGAGACGCCCGCGAAGTTAGTGCCGATGTATTCCGGATTCGACTATGAAAAGCGCGAAGTGATGATTCCCATGCGCGACGGAGTGAAATTGCACACCGTCATCCTTGTCCCACAAGGCGCAAAGGGTGCACCGATCCTCCTCACGCGCACTCCCTACAACGCATCGGAGCAGACCAGCCGCGCCAACAGTTCACATCTCGGTCCGAGCCTCTACGGCTACGACAACGTGACTGACGTGATTGTCGAAGATGGATACATCCGTGTGATCCAGGATATCCGCGGAAAATACGGCTCCGAAGGCGACTATGTCATGACCCGCCCGCTGCATGGGCCGATGAATCCAACGGCAGTCGATCATTCCACCGACACGTACGACACCATCGACTGGCTGGTCAAGAATATTCCGGAGACAAACGGCAAGGTTGGGATCCTGGGGATTTCGTACGACGGCTTTTTGCCGCTAATGGCACTGGTGAACCCGCATCCGGCATTAAAAGTAGCGGTGCCGATGAATCCCATGGTGGACGGCTGGAAGGGTGACGATTGGTTTCACAACGGCGCATTCCGCCAGCAAAATATGCCGTATATCTACGAACAAGAAGCCACGCGCAACAATGAAGCGAAATGGTGGACTAGCGCTTTCGACGACTATGATGTTTACATGCATGCAGGTTCAGCGGGCGAACTGGGACGCCAGCACGGGCTGGAGCAAGTGGGATTCTGGCGCAAAATTCTCGAGCATCCCAGCTACGATTCCTTCTGGCAACAGCAAGCGATGGATCAAATCCTCGGCGCGCAACCGGTGAAAGTTCCCACCATGATTGTCGGCGGATTGTGGGATCAGGAAGACATCTATGGCGCGCCAGCCGTTTACCGCGCCCTCAAAGCCAAAGACACCGCTAACGATAAGGTTTTTCTCTCCATCGGTCCGTGGTTTCACGGCCAGCAGATCGAAGAAGGTAGTTCCCTGGGAGCGATAAGATTCGGCAGCGACACCGCGTTGTATTTTCGCCAGGAAATTCTTCGTCCATTCCTCGCCGAATATCTGAAAGACGGCGCCCCGAAGAGCGACGTCGCCAAAGTTAATATCTATGAAACGGGCACCAACGTTTGGCGGCGTTTGGCTGCGTGGCCTGCGGGTTGCACCGGCGGTTGCACCATTCGTCCCACGCCCATGTATCTCGGCACCGGCTCGAAGTTAAGTACGACTGCTCCGAAGACCGGCGATGCGGATTTCGACGAATACACTTCAGACCCGGCAAAGCCCGTTCCCTTTCGTGCTCGTCCCATTCAGCCTGTCGGCTACAGCGGCCGATTTACTTGGACGCAATGGCTCGTGGACGATCAGCGAGAAGCCTCTGGACGCCCGGATGTTCTGGTCTATGTTTCCGACGTGTTACGCACGCCGCAAAAGATCAGCGGCCAGCCAGTTGCCAATCTGATTGCTTCCACCAGCGGTACGGACTCCGACTGGGTTGTGAAACTCATTGACGTCTACCCCGACGAAGTGGCTGGCCAAGCGGACATGGGTGGCTATCAATTGATGGTCGCCGCCGACATTTTCCGCGGCCGTTATCGCGAAAGCCTGGAAAATCCAAAAGCCATCGCCAGCGACAAACCATTGCTCTACAAATTCGCGCTGCCTACGGCGAATCACGTGTTCCTGCCCGGTCATCGCATCATGGTCCAGGTGCAATCGAGTTGGTTTCCCTTGTATGACCGCAACCCGCAGACCTTCGTTCCGAATATATTCTGGGCTAAGCCCGAGGACTACAAAAAGGCGGAGCAACGCGTGTATCACGGCGCCACCGCCGCCAGCTTCGTGGAATTGCCAGTGGTGGTAAGTCAGTGAGGCTGTGCCGTGAATCTCAGGCTAAAATCGCCAGAAACGGTTCATTGGAGGCGTAAAGGCAATTCCGCACCAGTAAATTACTTAGGTAGTATCGCGCCATCGGGGAATCCCCGATTCGTAAACGGGTTTGCCCGTGAGGGCATAGTCACGTAGAATGAAAGGCCTCTAGGAGGACGTACTTAGTGTTGACGATTCGTTTAGCCAGAATTGGTAAAAAGAAGAAGCCTTTCTATCGAGTAGTGGTGATAGAGCGCACAAGAGCGCGCGATGGTCGCGTACGCGAGGCGGTAGGAACCTACGACCCACTGAAGAAGCCGGCGGAAATCAAGTTGGATTCCGAACGCATCAAGTATTGGCTAGGTGTGGGGGCACAACCCAGCGATACCGTTCGTAGCTTCATCAAGCTGCAGAAAATATCGTAGTTTTTACGCTACTTCTCCCAGCTCTTGCTCTTTAGTTCATGCTCAAGCCCAGCGTAAAGTGTGACGCGCCTTTTGTTCTACGGAGGAAGGTCGCGTGAAGTTGCTCGGGAATTTTGACGCTCGCGCGGGGGACTCCGATGAAGGAACTGGTGGAGGAGATAGCAAGAGCGCTCGTGGATCATCCGGAAGACGTGCAGGTGAAAGCCGTCGATGGGACCCAAGTGACGGTTCTGGAGCTACGGGTGCACCCCGAGGACCTCGGCAAAGTAATTGGCAGGCAGGGGCGCACCGCAAAGGCAATTCGGACCTTGCTGGGCGCAGCCGGCATGAAGCTGCACAAGCGCTTCACGTTAGAGATTCTGGAAGATTGAGCAGCACTCCCGACAACCAACGACGCTGGGTGCAAGTGGCACATGTTTGGCGGCCGCGCGGCAACAAAGGCGAAGTCGTCGCTGAATTACTGACTGATTTTCCTGAGCGTTTCTCTTCCCTGAAACAAGTTTATTTGGCGAAAGCAAGTGGCGAACCACAGCCGCGTGGCTTGCAGCGCTTTTGGATCGATCGCAACCATCCCGGCCAGGGAATTTTCCACTTCGAAAATTCATCGAGCATCTCCGACGCGGAAAAGCTGCGCGAATATGATGTCTTCTTGCCGCTGGAGCAGCGTGTGGAACTTCCGGCTGGAAAATATTTCGTCACGGATCTGATCGGTTGCACGGTTTTCGAGGTCGCAGACACCGCGAGCAAACTGGCGTCGCCGGCTTGCGATGTCGAGCAGGCACCGCGTGTCCTCGGGAGCGTGCGGGACGTGAGTTTCACGGGCGAAGGCGTAGCAGGTACTCCTCTTCTGGAAATCGAAACATCACAAGGAGAATTGCTGGTTCCGCTCGCCGAGGATATTTGCACGCGAATCGATGTAGCCGCGCGGCGCATTGATGTTAGGCTTCCGGAGGGTCTTAAAGACCTGAACGCCCCGGAGTAATTGCGTGTGGTGGCGGCTCTTTAAAACTGCAGTGTTCTCCGTTCTGGCGCCCGGCACCGTTGGACTGTTCGTACCCTATTTACTTCGCAACTCCGCTAGAGATCGAATGGTCTTTCCGCTTGAGCAGCACCTTGCCGGCGGGCTTTTGCTGCTTCTAGGTTTGAGCGTCTATTTGTGGTGCGCATGGGATTTTGCGGTGAAGGGTTTAGGCACTCCGGCGCCCATTGACGCTCCAAAGAATCTCGTGGTCCAGGGCCTGTATCGTTACACGCGCAATCCCATGTATGTGGGCGTCGCCGCCATGATTGCCGGCCAAGCAATCTATCGAGGCTCCGTCGCGGTGGCTTTGTACCTGGGTGTTGTAGTCATCTTGTTTAACCTATTCGTTCTGTTTTACGAGGAGCCCACTCTGCGCCGGCAGTTCGGCGAGCAGTACAACAACTATTGCCGCGCTGTTCCTCGGTGGTTTTTACCTTCCCGGCGAACATGACTTTTGCCCTGCGGCTTGGTTAGACTTGCCCTGCATGCGATTCGACCTCATCACCATTTTTCCTGAATTCTTTGTAGGCCCGCTGGATCATGGAATTGTGCGGCGCGCCAAGGAAGCCGGCATCGCCGAAATCAATGTCCAAGACCTGCGCGAGTTCACCAAAGACCGGCACCGCACCGTCGACGATCGCCCCTTCGGCGGTGGCGAAGGCATGGTCCTGAAACCGGAACCACTATTTGAAGCGGTCGAGAAATTGTTAGGTCATGCGGTAGGTGACGCGACGAATCGAGTTGCACCACAACCGGGCACTGCGATTATTTTGATGTCCGCCGCCGGCCGTTTATTCACGCAAGAGACGGCGCGCCGCTACGCCAAGCTCGATCGTCTCATCTTGATTTGCGGGCGCTACGAAGGCGTTGACGAGCGCATCGCCGAACATCTCGCCAGCGAAGAAGTTTCGGTGGGCGATTATGTGCTGAGCGGCGGTGAACTCCCGGCAGCTATCGTCGTCGATGCCGTTACGCGCTTGTTGCCCGGCGCGCTGGGCAATGAAGCTTCGACGCAAAACGAATCCTTCAGCGAACAGCAAGTCAACGAGCACGGCGCATCGAAACAATCAGCACGCGAGTCAGGTCACCTGTTGCTGGACTATCCCCACTACACCCGGCCCGCGGAATATCGTGGCTGGAGTGTCCCGGAAATCCTGATCGGTGGCAACCACGCCGAAGTGGCCAAGTGGCGCCGGCTCAAGGCAATAGAAAAGACCCGGCGTAACCGCCCAGACCTGCTGGTGGAAAACGGCTAGGCAAATCGCGGCCATTTGTCTATAATTGTTGTTTGCCTTAGAAGTGCTGGCCCCGCCTGAGTGGGTCTGCAGGGAATACAGAAAATGAATCCGGTAATTCGTAAGTTGCATGAAGCACAATTGCGCAAAGACCTGCCCGAATTTCGCGCCGGGGATACCGTCAAGGTCAACGTTCGCCTGTTCGAAGGTGAAGGCGAAAAGGTCAAGGAACGCATTCAGTCGTTCGAAGGCGTGGTGATTTCCAAGAAGGGCCGCGCCAGCAGCGCCACGTTCACCGTGCGCCGCGTCAGCTTCGGCACGGGCGTGGAACGCATCTTCCCGCTGCACTCGCCCTCCATCGCTTCCATCGATGTGGTCGGCAAGGGTAGTGTGCGCCGCGCTCGTCTCTACTACCTCCGCAATCTCCGTGGCAAGGCTGCCCGCATCAAGCGCGCCGCCCGCGAAGAAGTTGCCGCACCCGCTACCGCCGCCAAGGCGTAATTACTTCCAATCCCAATTTTTCCGGGACAGGCACTTTGCCTGTCCTTTTTTTTTTGCCTACCACCGAGTTTTGTTGTTCCCAGCATTGATAGCGTCGCCGCTGCTCCACGCGCGTGCTAGAATTGCCGCGGGGCACCTTACTTTTTTCATGAGCCGACTTTGCTCTTCTCGTTTTGAGCGAGCGGCGCGCAAACTCGGCTGGACGCGCATCGCGGGTCTCGATGAAGCCGGGCGTGGCGCGCTGTTTGGCCCGGTTGTCGCCGCCGCGGTCATTCTCAATCCCAAGCGGCGCATCTGCGGCCTGGATGATTCCAAGAGATTAGTTCCTGAGTATCGCGTGGAGCTGGCTGAGCGCATCCGCGAGCACGCCATCGCCTGGGCGGTCGCCGAAATGGATGCCCAGCGCATTGACGCCTGGAATATTTATCAAGCCAGCCGCCAAGCTATGACCGCCGCGCTGCAACAACTAACCGTTGTGCCCGATTATCTGTTGATCGACGCCATGATCCTGGACGTAATGATCGAGCAAAAGTCTCTCATCAAAGGGGACATGCGCAGCGTTTCTATCGCCGCCGCTTCCATCCTGGCCAAGACCCATCGGGATGCGCGCATGGAAGAGTGGCACGCTATTTATCCCCAATATGGCTTGGCGCAGCACAAAGGTTACGCCACGCCGGAGCATTTGGAAGCTTTGCGCGTCCACGGGCCATCACCGCTGCACCGCCATTCGTTCGCCCCAGTCCGAGAGTCCGGCTGCTGGGCGGTGGGAGCAGTCCAAGAGACATTGCCCCTGGATATCTGGCCTCGCGAGAACTAAAACTCCTTTGCTCTTTGTTCGCCCCAAGGTTTCGTATCTGCTACGGGGATAACTGCCTGCTCACAATGAGAACCGCTTTCGTTGACGCCCCCGCCACCCAAGGGTAGCTTGAAAAAGGAGAGTTGCGGCGCCCCAGCGTCTGCAACACCACTGAGGAGAAAGTCGCGGATGGCTTTCGTGGGTGAAGCCGTCCCTTTTCGCGCATGGCCTACAACAAGAGCAAATTTGTCGAAGCCGCACAAAAGCTGCTGAACCAGGGCAAAGTGGCGCAAGCCATCGCCGAATACCAGCAGATCCTGAAATACGAACCGCGCGATCAGGTCACCCTGATGACCATCGGGGAACTTTATATTCGCCAGGGCGAAACCTTCCAGGCCATCGATTATTTTGAACGGCTGGCGCAACTGTTCGTCAGCGACGGTTTCCTGACCAAAGCGATTGCCGTGTATAAGCGCATCGCCAAGCTGGCCCCGGAAGAGATTCGTCCGTTAGAGAAATTAGCCGACCTTTACGTGCAGCAAGGTGTGATGAGCGAAGCGCGGCCGCTGTTCCTGCAACTCGCCGAGCTTCACCTGAAAAACGGCAAGCAAGCCGAAGCCATCGCGCTGCTGAAAAAACTGCTTGCGGCCGAGCCAGATAATCTGCGCATCCAGATTCGACTTGCCGATTTGTATCAGGCCATGGGGCAATCTGGTGAAGCGCTGGAGACCTACGTCTCTGCGGCGCAACGCGCCCTGGCCCGCGGCGATCAAGCGGAATGCGAGAAGTTGGCCGATAAGGCTCTGCAGATTAACCCAAAGCATCTCGACGCGATGATCGTGAAAGCCCGCGCGTATTCTTCTGCCGGTAACGTAAATAAAGCGGCGGAAATCCTCGAGCGCGTTCCCGACCTTGAAAAGGGTGGCGAATCGGCCGAGCTTCTGCTGGATTTGTACCTGAAGAATGCCAAGTGGGATGAAGCTACCGCCTTTGCGCTGAAGATTTTTGCCTCCGACGAGAAGAATTTTGGCGCCACGCAAAAGCTGACCCAGGCGCTGCTGGAATCCGGGCAAGGCGAGCGCGCCATGTCGGTTCTGTCGCGCATCCGCATTCCGATGATTGATGCGGGCGAGCACGAAGGCGTGGTGCACCTGCTCAACGACCTGGCTACGCGGCTTCCGGGCCGCCTGGAGCCACTCGAATGGCTGGTGGACACCTACGGACGCACCAGCGATTCGTTCCGCCTGCCAGACGCCCTGGCCCAACTGGGCGATGCACTGGTCGCCAGCGGCAAGACCGAGCGCGCGCGGGACATTTTCCAGCAGTTGGTGGATCGCGAGCCGGAAAGCGATTCAGCCAAGCGCAAGCTGCATGACGTTCTTTTGAAGTTGGGATTGGTGCAGGGCGAATCCGTTGCTGCTGTTCCGCAGCCACCGGCGCCCGGTGAAACACTCCAGGCAGAAATTCCGCAAGCTGCAGCACCGAAGCTGCGTCCCGATCTGGACGAGCCTCCCACTCGGGTGGTCACAGAATCGACCACCGCAGCGTCCAACGGGCCTGAGCTTGATGAGGAAACGCAGAAATTTATTGCCCAGTCGCTGACTGACGTCGATCTCTTCGCCAGCTACGGCCTGACTCAGAAGGCCATCGGTCTGCTCGAAGCGATTTTGCGCCGCGCTCCCACGCACACTCCGACGCTCGAAAAGCTTTTGGACTTCGTTCTGGGTGCTGGCGACGACCGCCGGACCGCGGAACTCGCCGCGCAGCTCGAACATATTCATAGCCAGCGTGGCGACACCCGCAGCAGCGAGCGTTTTGGCGAATTGCGTCGCAGGTTCCAGCGTGCCGCCGGTTTAACCGACGACGAGATTTTCGCAGCTGTGGCCGCAGCCATGCCGCAGCCGGTCGAAACCGTGCCAGTCGAAGAAGCGCCGGGAGCGGTTGCTGAGCTTCCCGAGCTGCCGATGGCCGCCGTGGAAGCCAGCCCGGTAGAAGAGCCGGCTGCTGCAGAGATCGAAATTATCGAGGACGAGCCCGTCGCCGCAACGCAGGAAGAAGAAGTCGACCTCTCCTCGGAATGGGCCACGCTGCTCGAAGAAACCAAACAGCCCGCGCCAAATTTGGAAGCGAAGCCTGCGCCACCCGCGCCAGTCGTTCCTCCCCCGGCTGCGAAGTCTGCTCCGCCGCCACCGCCAGTCGAAGAATTTGATTTGCCTGAGTTCAGCATCGAGGAGCCCGCGCCGGCCGCCGCCGAGCCAACGCGCGCTGCAGCACGCGTTGAACAGCCGCCAGCACAAGTCCCCGCGGCTGCGCCTGTCGAGGACGAAGGCTTCAATCCCTTTGCTGAAATTTCGGCGGAGATTCCTTCCATCGAAACGCACACCGCGGAAGACGAAATCGCCTCCCGCGCGGAAGAGCAATTACTGCCGGACGAAGAACTCACCGCGCTTCCGGTTCCACCGCACGCGGAAGTTGCCGCGGAGGGCGTCGAGCCCGCGTTGGAGGTTCCGCAAGCCGCGATTCCAGAAACGCCCGCGCCGGAGCCCGAATTTGAAGTTGAGCAGGATTTTGAACTGGTGCTGGAGCCCGAGCCGGTCGTCCCGCTCCACGAACTGATGGCGTCGCCTCCTCCCCCCATTGCGGCAGCCAAAGACGAGTCCGAAAAAGTGGCAAAGCCGGCCAATGGGCACACCTTCTCGTCCGACCAATTTCTTTCCGACCTCGCCGCCGAGATCGATCATCTTGGTATGGGCGAGCTGACCCCGCCTCCGGACCGCGCGTCAGAACATCTGGCGGATGAACAAGCGGTTGCCAACAAGGCCAAGGAGGCCGCCGGTGAACCCGGGCCGTTGCGCGAAGTGTTCGAAGAATTTCGCGCTGAACTTGGCGAAATGGGTGCCGAAGACGAAGATCTGGAAACCCATTACAACCTGGGCGTGGCCTTCCGCGAAATGGGTTTGCTCGAAGAAGCCATTGGCGAGTTCCAGAAAGTTGCCAAAGCCACCGACCGTGGCAAGGCGTTTCGCTACGCCATGCAGTGCAGCACACTGCTCGGACTGGCGTTCATGGAAAAGGGCCAGCCCAGCATCGCCGCCATCTGGTACGAGCGCGCGCTGCTGACCCCCGGCATCGACTCGGAAAGTAAACTCGCGTTGCGGTATGATTTGGGAGTGGCTCAAGAATCGGCTGGCGATATGGATGCGGCACTGAAGAGTTTCTCGCAGGTCTATGCCGTCAACATTGATTATCGCGATGTGGCAGAGCGCATCGCCTCGCTGCAGAAACCAGCGCGCTGACGATTAGCCCATTCTCAAACAAAGGTCGATCCTTCTGAAATGAACCGGGTGTTGCGCGCAATGATGGTGGTGTTGTTGTTTGAGATGGGGGCTCTGCTGCTATACCTGCCGTGGTCCATGCTCTGGGAACAGAACTATTTCCTGCATCACTTCACCACCCTGGCGCCTATCGTGTTGCATCCCTCGTTTCGCGGAATGGTCAGCGGTATCGGCGTGCTGGACATTTTCGTGGCCTTTGGCTTTTTCAATTCCCGCCCGGCGAATGCCACTGCTGTGCGCGTTCCTCCTCCGCAATCTAATTAAGAATTGAACGTCGCGCAGTGCGCCGTAATTCGCAATGCTAGCGGGTTTTTCGGCGTCTTCAACTATTCCTATCGTTCATCATGCGGCGCAACAGCCGAATCTGCCCGGCATGGTAAACATCGTGGAAAGCAACTCCGTAGAGCGCGGGAAACAGTTTCTTGGCGCGTGCTGTGCCAACGAGTTTGCGAATAGAGCTGACCAGCGCTTGGTGTTCCTTTTCGAGCAGGTCGCGGTCGGCCTTCCATGCGGCTTCCGTCGCGTTGCCTTCTTCCGGCCTCGGGAAAAAATTGCTGCCCTTCAGAACAAACGAACCGCGCTTGCCGCCCTCGATTTTCCGCCGAATCGCATACTTCCAATAAGCGGCGTGTACCGTCAGTTCCCAGATGTTGTGACGGTCCCGCGCCGGTCGCCAGGCTGCTTGTTCCGCGCCTATCCCTTTAATGGATTGCCGAAGGTTTGGACCGTGCCACGTTTTCTTCGAATAGCCCTCTTCGATCAGCGCCATGAGCAATGCGTCAGCGTTCATAAATCCCTCCGCAAAGCGATCAGACTATCGCGAAACTGCCTTGGTTCGCGTCCCGGACGAGTCGGCCGTCGCTGACCGTCAGTTGTCCCAAATCTGTCGAAGGGTTGATAAATTGGGCCAATGCCAGTTGCAACCTAATTGCATCTGATATAGGACTCAGTTAGTCTTATATCATGCTAACTCCACATTCTTCACTTCTTACGAGCCGCTCCTTCGCCTTTTCGTCCACCTGGTTCTGTGTCCTGTTTGCCGCCGTCTTACTTGGCAGTGGCGCGCCCGCGCGAGCCCAGGAAAACCCGTACCTCGTTGCCTACGATCACAACCTGGAAGAACCCGGCAGCCTGGAAGTCGAATATTTCTCTACCTTCGGCACCGAGCGTGGCGCGCCCAACTTCCACGCCTTCTGGGGCGAGTTCGAATACGGAGCCACCGCGTGGTGGACGACCGAGGTTTATTTGGACGGGCAGACGACCTATGGCGACAGCACGCTGTTCACCGGCTACCGTTGGGAAAACCGCATTCGCCCGCTAAAGAATGAACACTTCATCAACCCGGTGCTTTACGTGGAGTACGAAAACATTAATGGGGCCGACAAGATCCTCAAGGAAGTGGAGGGGCACGACGTGGAATCGGACTATGCCCAGCCAAACTCGGTGCTGAGGAAGGAAACGGTTCGCGAACTGGAGCTCAAGTTGATTTTGTCGAGCAACTACAAGGGCTGGAACTTCACGGAAAACACCGTTGCCACCAAGAACCTCTCGAACCAGCCGTGGGAATTCGGCTACGCGATGGGCGCCAGCCGCCCACTGGCGCTGAAAGGCGCGACGCATAAGTGCACTGTCTGCGCGCAACGGTTTGTGGCCGGAGTCGAAATGTACGGAGGGCTTGGCGATCGATACAGTTTCGGATTGCATAACACCTCGCAGTACCTGGCGCCCGAGGTTGCGTGGAATCTGCCGTCTGGATGGACCCTGCGGCTGGCCCCCAGCTTCGGTTTGAATGGGAACAGCCATCAATTGTTGCTGCGCTGGGGATTGTCTTACGAAATTTCCGGCTTCGGACGAATGGTCGCCAGTTTGTTCCAGGGGCACCCGTAAATGAAAGTTCAACGATTTGCGCTTGGATCTATGCTGGTATTTTTCCTGGCGGCGGTTGCGGCCAGCCAACAAAAACCCGTCGCGAGCAAGAACAACAGCAATGGGAATTACGACTACACCGAACTCAGCAAAGCTCCCAATAAATTTCTTGGCAAACCCAATCCGTTGGCGAACGATCCGCAGGCAGCGGCAGCCGGCAAAGTGCTCTTTGAGGAACACTGCGGGGAGTGCCATGGAGACGATGCGCTGGGGACGAAGCGTGCTCCCAGCCTGCGGGCCCCGGAAGTGCAGAATGCGCCGGCAGGGGCAATTTACTGGATTCTTTCCAATGGAATTGTGCGGAAACGCATGCCGGTTTGGTCGAAGCTTCCGGAGCCACAGCGGTGGCAGTTGGTCAGTTTCATTAAATCGCTAGGAACAGATGCGAGCGGCGTCCCAGCGCCTGCGCATGAAAACAATTAGGGCTGCAGTGATTTTGCGGCCTCGTTGAGGATCATCGCCAAACGCACGCCGGCTAACGCCAGTCGTTCTTCGACCACCGGCCCGGCAATTTCCTGATAGTTCTGCCCGGCGTAAAAGTGCATCTGCAGCATGCGCTCACCAATGTTGTTGTCGTCGGTGCAACTGTGCACGGGGACGGGCGGCTCGACAGCCATCGCAGGAACGAGCTCGCCATACACATACGATTCCGCAACGTTGTGGCTTTCCCACGCCCAATCGTCCAGGTGGATGCCGGCCTTCTGCCATCGTTCCAAATCGCCACTGAAAATCTGTTCCAGGTACTCGGAGTATTCCGGAGGCTCCGCGCCTTCCATATCGCGTTCGACGATGGCGGTATCCCAAAGTGAATGCAGGTTGGGAGAGTAGGAGTGACCGCGTTCATGGGGCCGTCGCCGGAAATAGCGTACCGGCACGCAGTTGCCCCCTTCGTCGTCATTGGTGGTGGCATGCAACGGCATGTGGAGGTCGCCGACAAAGTGAACGATGTAGCGAACCGCATCGGCGCGCTTGTGGGGATCAGCGGTCTTGTCTTTGAAAATCGCCACTTGCTCGACGATCGCCCGCGTCACGCAGCCCTCTGCGCCGCAATATTCGTCGATCGATTTGCCGCGAGCCACACCGCGCGGAATATCAATGTAGTGCCACGGACCGTTTTTCCGATCATTGCGAACGTCGTCTGGCCAGGTGGAAACATCGGCAAGAATATCGCGTGAAGCATTCCCGCAATAGCGCTTGAGTTGCGGGTCTACCGGATTTTCGTTCAGGAGCTTCTCGATTAATTGACGCGCTTCCGGGCTCAAATGCTTTTCGGCAATTAACGCCACCGTTTGGTGGCCCTTGCAGCCCCACGCGCGCACCGCCGAACTTCCGAGGAGCAGTGTGAAGAGAGAGCACAGCACCACGCCACGTACGATGCGGATACAGTTCATTGGATTGTCTCCGGTTTACCTGAAGATTTGTCTTCGCCCGTCAAGCACTGAGCCAGCGCGCTACGGGTTTCCACGATTCGGTGTGGTCGCAAATCACGCGCAGCGCGGCGGTGATGGGAATTGCCAGAATCAATCCCATGCCGCCCCACACCCAACCCCAGAAAAGAAGCGAGATGGTGATGGCCACGGCATTCAACTGCACTTGGCGGCCGACCAGTTGCGGCGCAATCAAATTCTGCGCAATCACATGAAAACTAGTAAGCACCACGGCAATCAAAGCG
>DASXBH010000277.1:0-21571 GCA_036491775.1 Candidatus Acidiferrum sp. | reverse complement strand
AGAGCGCGCGAAGATCCTGCGAGATGCGTTGGGAAAATTGCGCCCACGCATTCGTGCGGCGATCGAGTTTCGTCAACTGCAAGAATTTTCGATTCGAGACACGGCGCGGAAGCTGGGAATCTCCGAAGCAGCGACGAAGGGCCGGTTGTTCCAGGCTCGGGGAGTGCTGCGCAAAGTTTCGCGGCTGAAAGCCGTGGCGGCCGTTCGAGTTGGTCAAGCGGCGTAATAAGTAACAGTCTGCGGCGTTCGCTAAGAGCGTGCAAAGCGACATAGAAGGAGGCGGAGGCCATGCCAATCAGCTTGGCTTTCGCCTTGGCGATTGCAAGGCGCTGGTACGGACGTAGGCAGTAGTGCCCTCTAAGGTCGCCCAGGTTGCGGTGCTGGTGGTTTTCGAAGTGCTTGGGATCCTGGCTGCGGTGCGGTTTCGAAATGCGCAACTGCGCACGGCCTGAGGAAGGAGACGAGCCATGTCGAATACGTCCACGTCGATGGCGCGGCAACCGACTTTTCCGCGCACCACATTTCACACGCTGGAAGCTGATGGAGTAGAGCTCTTTTATCGCGAGGCAGGGCCGTCCAATGCGCCGGTGCTGCTGTTGCTGCATGGATACCCAACGTCGTCGCACATGTTTCGCGAATTAATTCCGCGGATGGCTACGCGGTACCGCGTGATTGCGCCGGATCTACCCGGCTTTGGCTTTACAGTGGTGCCGGGCGCGCGTGCCTATAAATACTCGTTCGACGGGCTGACGCACACCATCGAAGCGTTCGTCGATGCCCTGGGATTGAAGCGTTACGCGCTGTACGTTTTCGATTATGGAGCTCCGGTGGGCTTTCGACTGGCCGTCGCGCATCCGGAACGGGTGACCGCGCTCGTGTCGCAGAATGGCAATGCTTACGGAGAAGGGTTAGGAGATTCCTGGGCGCCGATTCGACGATATTGGGAATCGCCCACGGAAGAGAATCGAGACGTACTTCGTCGCGCGGTTTTAACGTTCGAAGGTACACGCTCGCAATATGTGGATGGAGTTCCCGACCCGCTGCAGACTGTAGCGCCTGAGTCGTACGCATTGGACGCCGCGCTGCTCGAGCGTCCGGGGATTAAGGAAATTCAACTGGATTTGTTCCTCGACTACGCTTCGAATGTGAAGATGTATCCCGCGTTTCAAGCATACTTCCGGCAATTTAAGCCGCCGCTGCTGGCGATTTGGGGAAAGAACGACGCCTTTTTCATTCCGCCTGGCGCGGAAGCGTTTCGGCGAGACAACCCCAACGCGACGGTGGAATTCCTGAATACAGGGCACTTTGCCATCGAAACCCACGTGGATGAGATCGCCGCGGCTATGCATAAGCTAATGGAACGGGTCCAATCGTAGAGCCCACGATTTGCACCATAAGCCCCCCAGGTGCATTCGCAATTTGACTTTTCTCAAACCCTGGCAGAACGGGTAGTGCGCGAATTTGTGCCCGGCCTTAAAATCCGTGTGCGGTTTCTGCAGTGTCGGGCGTGCGTTTGGCACCGAAGCAGAGCTTACAAAAAAGAAAGTGCGGTAAACGGCGAATGCAAGATTTAGGTTGTCAGTTGCTGCGGAAAATGGCATCGTCTCCACCACGCCGCTTCGGCGGGTACAACGCATAGCCTGCAGGGGACTTCCACTTTAGAATGTGTGATTGTGCGCGGCAAAGCTAAGAAACAAAAAATTACCAAGAGCGCGATGACCAGACCCGGCTCCAGTGCCTCGGACTTCTTGCTGAAATTGGAATTGGAAAGCAATCCGGAGTCGCTGTGCCTGGTACGGGCGACGATTGAGCGGGCTACCGAAACGCTGCATTTCGAACCCGCCGAAACACGCGCGGTTGTTCGAGCCGTGGACGAGGCGCTGGCCAATGTGGTGCGGCATGCCTATAAAGGACAGCGGGGCCAACCCATTCAGTTAACCTGCCGGCGTTTGCGCGGTGCCAATACCGAGGCGCCCGCGAAAGGCATCGAGATTCTTCTGCAGGATTCCGGAGTTGCCTTAGACCCTGCCAAACTAAAAGGCCGGCCGTTGGACGAGATTCGGCCCGGTGGTTTGGGCCTGCATTTCATGCGACAAAGCATGGATGAGGTAGAATTCAGCCGTTCCCAGGGGCAGAACCAGCTGCGCCTGGTGAAGTATCTCGCTCCGGCCAAACCAGAAAAGACCCAAGGAGACTAGACCCGTGCAAATCGCCGCTCGCCCGTTTGAAGGCTGGACCATCCTGGATGTTTCCGGGGACATTGACCTGGCGCATTCTCCGGCCATGCGCAAAGTGTTATTGGGAGAGATTCGGGAGAAGCACACCAAGAAAGTAATACTAAACCTTGTCGCGGTGCGGTACATCGACAGCTCGGGCATTGCGTCGCTGGTAGAAGGCCTGAAGGCTTCGCGCGATCAGGGCTCGCGGCTCATTTTGTACGGGCTGAGCAAAACGGTGCGCGAAGTGATGGAGCTGTCGCGTCTGCAAAAGATTTTTGAGATTTACGATAACGAGGAGCAGGCGCTATCTTCGGAGGGCCGCAAGTAGTAGCTTTCCCAAAAAAGGCAAAGTTCGCACGTGGAAATTGCTCAACAAACTGGCGCGGCAGTGCTCGACTCTCTTTCCTACCTGGGGGCGCTGGCCATGCTTGGGGGCAGAGCTGCGCATGCCACGTTCGTGGGGCCGTTCGTTGGAAAGCCGGTACGATACCAGCGCGCCATTGCGCAAGCCATGGAAGTGGGCGTGCGCGCGCTGCCGATTCTTACCCTGATTACATTTTTTATTGGCTTGATTCTGGCGTTGCAGGCCGCATACGAACTGAAACGGTTTGGCGCCATGAATTTCGTGGCCAGTGCGGTGGCCATTTCGATGTCGCGCGAACTGGGGCCGCTGATCACGGCGATTGTGGTCATCGGTCGGTCGGGGTCGGCCTTTGCGGCGGAAATCGGCACGATGAAGGTGACCGAGGAAATTGATGCGCTGGAGACCATGGCCATCAGTCCCATCCATTTCCTGGTCGCGCCGAAATTTGTGGCCATGATCGTCATGCTGCCCTGTCTCACCATTTGGGCAAACACCATGGGAATTTTTGGTGGCTCGCTATTTGGAGTGCTGCAGGCGGATTTCACGTTTACCGGCTACATCAAAGCCTCTCTCGAGGCGTTGTTTCTGCGTGACGTGGTAACTGGTTTGATCAAGAGCGTGATGTTTGGAATGGTAATTACGGCAGTGGGATGTCTGGAAGGATTGACCACCGGCGGTGGAGCGGAGCAAGTGGGGCGCTCGACGACGCGCGCAGTGGTCATTTCGATATTCATGGTGGTTTTGGTGGACTTGGTGTTTACTGCGTTGTTCTTCTTCCTGGGTGCGCGATGAGACGGCGAGGCGAACGGATGGAAGCGGATTTGCGTGATGAGCCGCCCGATGGGCCGATGATATCGCTGCGCAACCTGCGCGTGAGTTATGGAGGACGGGAAATTTTGCACGGGATTAATTTCGACGTAGAGCGCGGCGAAACCTTGGTGATTCTTGGCGGCTCCGGCTCCGGCAAGAGCACGTTGCTGCGCACGTTGGTGGGTCTGGAGCACCCCAGCTCCGGCGAAGTATGGATGCGCGGAAAAAATTTCTCGGCGATCAGCAACGAAGAGCGCGACGAGATCCGTAAGAAGTTGGGTATGTCGTTTCAGGGCGGCGCGCTGTTTGGGTCGATGACCGTGGGAGAAAATGTGGCGCTGCCGCTGCGCGAACATACCAAGCTCGAGGAATCCACCATTGAAATCATGGTGCGGCTGAAACTGGATCAAGTGGGATTGTCGGGATTCGAAGATTACATGCCGTCGGAATTGAGCGGTGGCATGAAAAAGAGAGCCGCGGTGGCGCGGGCGTTGGCCATGGATCCCGAGATTCTGTTTTTCGACGAGCCTTCGGCGGGACTGGATCCGATTATTGCGGCGGGAATCGACCAACTGATCCTGGAGTTAAAAAAAGCGTTTCACATGACGATTATCGTGGTGACGCACGAATTGGCCAGCGCCTTTTTAATCGCGGATCGCATGGTGCTGATTAACAAGGGCGATGTAGTGGCATTGGGGACGGTGTCGGAAATGCAAAACAGCAAGCACCCCAGGGTGCGGCAATTTTTGGATCGAGTGCCGGAGCCCGCGGTGGCTCAGGAACTGGACTACTTGCAGATGCTTACCGAACCGCAGACCGGGACGGCAACGCAAGGGAAGAGCAGGTAACCATGGGAGAAAAACGCGAACAGGTATTTGTCGGATTGTTCGTTCTGGTAGCGGTGGTGCTGCTGGTGATTACCGTGTTCGCGCTCTCTGGAGCGTTCGCGGGATCGGCCAAAAGCTTTCACGCCAAATTTCCGAATGCGGCGGGACTGGAGCCTGGAGCTTCGGTGCACTACGCAGGGGGGCCGAAGATCGGACGGGTGGAAAAAATGCAGATCGATCCGGCGAACCCGGGGCTGATCGATATGACCTTTAGTGTGAAGAACGATTTGCCGATCAAGACGGATAGTTCGGTGGCGATTCTGAGTTACAGCCCGCTCGGTGACAATCACCTGGAAATTAAGCCGGGCTCGGCGGAATCCGCGCTGGCCTCGCCGGGAATGCTGTTGAAGGCCAAGCCGTATATGGGATTTAACGATTTGGCGGAACAGATCAGCAATCTCTCTCCGCAGGCCCAGGAGTTGATGACCAATCTGAATCTGCGGGTGAAGGAATTGAGTACCACCATCGCGCGAGTGAACGACTTGCTGAACGATCGCAACCGCGCCAATGTGTCGGCGAGTCTGGCGCACGTGAATGGCATGCTGGCGGAAGATCGCCCGCTGATCAAATCGACGCTGGGTAACGTGAATACCGCGAGCCGGAAGATCGAGCCGCTGCTGGATAAACTTAGCAAGACGACCGACCAGGCCAATGAAACCCTGAAACATGTCGATGGGATGATTGGTGATAATCGCGCCGATGTCCGGGCTTCGGTGGTGAAACTGCGTGAGTCCCTGGAGACGGTGTCGGTGCTGACCAAGCGGCTGAATCGTACTCTGGATGTTAATTCTGAAAACATCGATGAAATTCTGGAAAATATGCGCAAGGTCTCGGAAAACCTGCAGGAGTTTACCGAACTGATCAAGACGCGGCCTTCCAGTTTGATCAACTACAGCGGTCCGCGAGAGCACCGACCCGGAGAACTGCCATGAGAATACGGAAGGGTAGTGAAGTGCTGCTGTGGCAGTTCGGCGAATTGAATCACGTCGCATTTTTGAGCCGCGTTTCCCTGGCGATTGTGCTGATTGGAATAGTGGCCCTGAGTGGAGGTTGCGCGAAGGCCAAACCCGTCCACTACTATCAGATCATGTACCCGTCGAGCACGATTGCCGGGGCGAATTCGCTGGATGTCTCCATCATGGTGCGCAACTTGATTGCTTCGCATCTGTATCGCGAAGATCGAATCGTGTTTGGGAATAACGCGGAGGAAATGGGAATTTATCAGAACGAACGCTGGGCCGAAGCGCCTACGGACATGCTGCAGAATGCGTTGGTGCGCGGACTGCGCGCTTCGGGGCGGTTTCGCAGCGTGACCCATTTGCGGAGCGATTCCGAGGGTGACTTTATCTTGAGCGGGCACCTGTTTGAGTTTAAGGAAATGGATGTAAACGGTTCGCAGGCGCGTCTTACGTTTGACGTGGAGATGCGTGACGCCAAGACCAATAAGTTGGTGTGGACCTACGCGTACAACCACGATGAACCGGCGAACGGAAAAGCCGTTGCTGCCGTGGCTTCGGCAATGAGTAAGAACGTGGAAGACAGCGTAAAGAAGGTACAAGCCGGGCTGGAAGAATATTTCCGGGATCATCCTCCTAAATAATTGGCGGCGACGTTTCCTTGGGTGAGGTCCGGTTGCCGCGTAGCGTTTATTTGCATCTGTGCTTCGCGCGATCGCATCGTAGTGTGGCCGCAATTAAAAAACACAATTCGTTTGCAACTGGAAACTTATTCTGGCTTACACTGGGATGAGGCGGAGATTTTTCCTGTCCGCATTCCAGAGAGAGACCGTTCCATGAACGTGAACGTAGCTGCAAAGGATTCGAAAACGGAAGCCGCCGAGCCGGTGAAAATGGCTTTCGATTTCCTGGATTTAAAGGCCCAGTATGCCGGAATTCGCGACGAAGTGATGGCGGCGGTCACGCGGGTGATGGATAGCCAGTACTTCATTCTCGGGCCGGAAGTGAAGAAGTTGGAAGAGGAATTGGCGGCGAAGCTGGGCGCCAAGCATGCAATTGGGTGCGCTTCTGGGACCGATGCGCTGATTCTTGCTCTGCTGGCTGCGGGAATCGGTGCGGGCGATGAAGTGATTACTTCACCTTTCAGTTTTGTGGCGTCGCCTGGCTCGATTGCATATGTGGGCGCTAAGCCGGTTTTCGTGGACATTGACCCGGCTACCTTCAATATCGATCCCACTTTAATTGAGGCGGCGGTTACGCCGAAGACCCGGGCGATTATGCCGGTGCATCTGTTTGGACTGCCAGCCGACATGGACCCGATTCTGGGAATTGCCAAGAAACGTGGATTGCTCGTGATTGAGGATGCGGCGCAAGCGATTGGTTCGCGGTATCGGGGTCGGGCCATCGGAACAATAGGTAATTTCGGCTGCTTCAGCTTTTTCCCATCGAAGAACCTTGGCGGAGCGGGCGATGGCGGCTTTATCGCCACAGATGACGGCGCCATGGCGGAGCGTTTGCAGATGCTTCGGGTGCACGGCAGCAGACAGCGCTATTATCACGAACTGCTGGGTACCAACAGCCGCCTGGATGCGCTTCAGGCCGCAGTGCTGCGAGTTAAGTTGCCCCATCTCGACGGGTGGGCGGCTGGCCGGGCGAATCGTGCGGCGCGCTACCGGCGATTGTTCGAAGAGCGCGGACTGGCGAAGCAGGTGACGAGCCCGGCGGTACCGTCGGAGAAGTTCGAACATGTCTACAACCAGTTCACGATTCGTGTCCCGTTTCGGGACCAGTTGAAAGAGGCTTTGCGCAAGTCGGGAATACCCAGCGAAATCTACTACCCACTCTGCTTGCACCTGCAAAAAGCGTTCGCCTACTTGGGACTGAAAGAGGGAGACTTCCCCGTCGCCGAAAAAGCGAGCAGGGAAGTTCTGTCGTTGCCGGTTTATCCTGAGCTAAAGGACGAACAACAGGAGTTAGTTGTGAACGGCATTGCTGAATTTTTTCACAGTAAGGGCTGAGATTCGCTGCTATTCCACCGACGCGTTTCAAGTCACGAACTGCTCGCAGCAAAAATCGAAAATAATTTCGCGTCAGGCCCGCGGCGAAATGCATCGCACAGTTCGTAGCTGAACTTTGCAGCAGTGCTGTGGCGATTCACCTCACTTCGTTTGTCGCTTTTAACTAATTACAACTACACAACTTAAGCCTGCTTGCACCAATGCGAGCCAAAATCGGTCGCTGAAATTCTCATCGATTTCGCGAATGGATTTGCTCCTATTTTTCTGGCTTGTAACTCTGAATCTCTATTTATCCGCTTGCTTTCAGCACCTTACGAGCCAGTGAAGACGTGATGAGGCCTTTGGTATCGCGAATGCCTTTATAGAGGGCGAGGTCGGAAAGAAAAAAGAAGCACTCAGCAGGGAACAGGAAAAGAGAAATTTAAAAAGGAAATGGGGAGGCGGTCATGACAGTCATTCTGATGGTTACGATGTTTGCGATTTTTCTGGCGATTGATTATCTGCGCAAAGGCAAAGAAGTAGCGCAAGCGACGGAAGCCGAGCAGGAAGCTGCCTCGGCTGCGCCGCGTTTGCAGCCTAGCTTTGTTGCTGGATTTGAAATGCCGGACAACCGGCGCTATCACCAGGGCCACACTTGGGCGTTGCAAGAGAGCCCAACGCTGGTCCGTGTAGGCTTGGATGATTTCGGCGCGCGGCTCGCAGGGAAAGTCGACGGTATCGTGCTACCGAAGCGCGGGCAGTGGGTGCGCCAGGGACAAAAGTTTGCAACGTTGCTGCGCGACGGGCAGAAGACCGATCTCGTGTCTCCGGTGGAAGGCGAAGTTACCAACGTAAACGAAGAGTTGCTGAGCAATCTTTCGTTGAGCAACGCGGATCCGTACGGAAAGGGCTGGTTCGTTTCGGTGCTCTCCCCCGATCTTTCCACCAGCTTTCGCAACTTGCTGAACGGCAGCCTGGCTCGGAAGTGGATGGCGGAAGCCGCGAGCCGCTTGCAGGCGCGGATACCAGCGATGGCTGGCGCGGTTGCACAAGACGGCGGCGTAGCGGTACATGATCTGACCGTGCAGATGCCATCGGAAAAGTGGGCGGAAGTCACGCAAGAATTCTTCCTGAATTAATCGACCAGTTATCCTGTTCCTGCAAGTGAGTACATACAACCAAGCAAGAGGTCCCGTCTCTCACGAGGCGGGACCTTTGTTTTTGGAGAAGCGATAGGGACGGCGATGAATGGCTCTGCTGGTGAGATACGCAGCATCAGGGGGTGACCCGAGTCACCTGGAAGGGTGACCCACTTCACGGGAAACTGCTTAATTCTTCCTCATACTCTTTTTGGGTCAACGACCGCGCGGAAGGTTTCATCTCTGACGTGGCCATCCCTGTTGAACTTCCTTACAGTTCTTGGACATCGAATTTTGCGTCGTTTGACCCAGATGTCCGGATGACTAACCGCCAGCGCTCCTAGCCTCTCGCGAGAATAGGTCGATCTTCATCTGTCGGATTTCGCAACATATGAAAACCCAAATACCGTCCGAGACGATTTGCAGAATAGGTGTGCCGGATTGGGATTCAGGGTCAGGGAGCGGGTATGAGCAAAGGTATTTTATACGATGCGACGCTGTGCATCGGCTGCAAGGCGTGCGAAAAGGCTTGTGCCGATCACAACAATCTTCCGTATAACGACAGCATCGCGGCGGAAGAGAAACAATCCGAACATAAATTCACTGTGGTTTTAACGGCGAACGACAAGTTCATGCGGCGTTTGTGCATGCACTGCGAAGAACCGGCGTGCGCCACGGTCTGCCCCGTCGGCGCATTTCATAAAACGACGGAAGGCCCGGTAGTTTACGACGTATGGAAATGCATCGGCTGCCGCTACTGCATGGTGGCGTGTGCGTTTGCGCAGCCCAAGTATGAATGGGGATCACTGAATCCGCGTGTGCGTAAATGCATCATGTGCCCTGATCTCGTTAATGCGGGCCAACAGACGGCGTGTGCGGAAATTTGCCCCACGGGTGCGACGAAATTTGGCGAACGCGACGCGCTGATTGTGGAAGCGAAGGAACGTATTCGGCAGAATCCGCAGAATTACGTACCGCACGTGTACGGGCTGAAAGAAGTGGGGGGCACATCGGTGTTGCTGCTGTCATCCGTGCCGGTGGATCAATTTGGATATCCCACGGAAGAGAAGATTGGCGACGTACCACTGCCTGAATACACCGGGCGCGTGATGTCGCGCATGCCGGATTTTATTCCATTGTGGGGCTTGGTGCTGGGAGGGATTTACTGGGTGGCGAATCGCCGCGATGAAGTTGCTGCCGCGGAAGCGAAAGAGAAAAACGGAGGTGCGCGGTGAAGTTCAAGGTGACGTTCTGGAAAGTGCTGTTCGCCATCATCATGTGCTTGGGCGCTTACTCCGCGTATGTGCGTTACTTCCACGGGTTGGGCGCCGTCTCCAACATGAACGATCAATTCCCGTGGGGATTGTGGATCGGCTTCGACTGCCTGTGCGGGATCATGCTGGCGGCAGGCGGCTTCTGCATTACCGGCGCGGTATACCTGTTCAAGATTGAACGGTTGCACAGCATCGTGCGGCCCACGGTGCTGACCGCCTTCCTTGGCTACTGCTTATTCATCGTCGGTTTACTGTTCGACCTGGGACGCCCGTGGTTCATCTGGCACCAGTTGGTCTACATGAATCTGCATTCGCCGATGTTTGAAGTCGGCATGTGCGTCATGACCTATACCACCGTGCTGTTTTTCGAGTTTCTGCCCAACGTGCTGGAACGGTTTCACCTGCGGACTCCGCTGAAATGGATCAAGCGGATCATGCCGGTGATGGTGGTCCTCGGTATTCTGCTGTCCACCTTGCACCAGAGTTCGCTGGGCTCACTGTATCTGATTATGCCCAGCAAGCTCCATCCTTTCTGGTATTCGCCGGCGCTTCCGTTCTTCTTCTTTGGTTCGGCCATCGCTTGCGGGCTGGCTATGACCATTTTCGAATCAACACTGAGCGCCAAGGCCTTTGGCCGGCATCTCGAACTGCCAGTCTTGGTGGAGCTCGGCGGCGCGCTGCTAGTGGCACTGAGCGTCAACGCGTTGTTGCGCTTGGAAGACTATTACCATCGCGGCATTCTACGCATGATCGTGAAACCTAGCTACGAAGCGTATTTCCTCTGGCTGGAACTCTCGCTGGCGTTTGTGATTCCAATTGCGATGTTGAGCTTCAAGAAGATTCGCCAATCGCCCAAGGGGCTGTATTTCGCGTCGATCACTTGCCTGTTGGGCTTTGTCACGAACCGCTTGAACGTGAGCATCACTGGTTTCGAGACGTGGGCCGGACACCACTTCGTGCCCAAGTGGACTGAGTTGATGATCACGCTGAGCATTATCTCTGCCGGCTTCTTCATATTTTCAATGTGCGTGAAGTATTTGCCGATTTTTGAAGATCACGGCCCATATCAACCGATTCAGCAGCCGGAAATCGCCGGGGAGGATATTCCGGAGCTTTCCCATGTCAGCCCTTAATGAAAAATCGCGGGCGCCCACCCTCTGGGCACGGGTAACCGGCAGTCTCAGCTCGAAGCTGCTGGTATTGCTGATATCGTCGATGGCCATTGTATTTGGCGTGTTGGGCTACTTAAACATCCAGCTCCATCGCAAACATTTAGAACAAAACGCGCTGGCCGATGCGGCGCGCATCAACAGCGTAATCAAGCGCAACACGTCGTATTACATGCTGCGGAACCAGCGTGACGGGCTGTACCACATCATTAGCGACCTGGCGAACGAGCCGGGCATGATTCGCATTCGCATCATTAACGACCGGGGCCAGGTCAGCTTTTCTTCCGATCCTTCCGAGACCAACAAGTTTTTGGACAAGTCGTTTGTGGTTCAGGCTGACCTTCCGGCAGGCGATGCACCGTATCGATTCTCAGACTACGCCCGGGCGTTCCGGACTTACAGGTTGACGAATGGTGAGCGCGCCTTGGGCGTGGTTAGCCCCATCGAAAACTCGGCTGCGTGCTCCTCCGCGGAATGCCACGCCCATCCGGCAGGCCTGGCAACTCTTGGCGTGTTGGATACAGACATTTCCTTGGCCAAAACCGAAGAAAGCGTCGCGGAGAGTACCCGACAGGTTCAGCTTTACACGATCCTTGCGGTGTTGGGCGTGGCGCTGCTCAGCGCCGCCTTTGTGCGCCAAATGTTGCATGACCCGCTTACCGCGCTCACCGAAGGAACGCATCGCGTGGGATCCGGCGATCTGGGATACCAGATTCAGATTCAGACCCATGGCGAAATCGCGGATTTGGCGAGCTCATTCAACACCATGAGCTGCCAATTGAATCAGGCGCACAAGGAAATCAATGCATGGACGCGAACGCTGGAAGATCGCGTGGAGGAAAAGACCCGCGAACTGAGTGGCGCGCACGAAGAGATGCTGCGCGTAGAACGCATGGCATCGATTGGGAAACTGGCCGCGGTCGTAGCGCACGAGATTAACAATCCTCTGGCCGGGATCCTTACTTACGCGAAATTGCTCAAGAAACGGCTTGGGCGAGAAGCAGAAGTGAATCAGGAAAACATCGAGATGCTGGACCTGATGGAATCGGAAAGCCGGCGCTGCGGCGAAATTGTAAAGAACTTGATGACCTTTGGCCGGCCAACATCGATGAATTGCGAGCCCGCGGACCTGAACGCGATCATGGACCGCTGTGTGCGGCTGGTGCAGCACCACTTAGAGCTGAAAAATATTGAGCTGCACTTGAAACTTGCGTCCGAGCTACCCCACGTACGCTGCGACGCGGGCCAGATCGAGCAGGTGGTGCTGGCGCTGGTGATGAACGCGATCGATGCGATGTCTTCGAATGGTGGCAATCTGACGTTAGTCACGCGAGTCGTCGCGGGAACCGCGGACGTGCAAATCGAAGTGCGAGACGACGGCGTGGGGATGCCTCCGGAGATTCTGGCCAACATGTTTGAGCCCTTTTTTACGACGAAAGAACGCGGGCGCGGTTTGGGCTTGGGGCTGGCCATCAGCCGAAATATTGTGGAACGCCACCAGGGAAAAATCGAGGTGTCTTCGGAGCTGGGAAAAGGCACCACGTTCAAGATTACTTTACCAGTGCATGCCAATGTTGCTTTGACCAACGCTCCGGTCGCAGCGGCAAGCTAAGGAGTGACGAACATGGCGAATAAGGGGAATCTGCTGGTTGTTGATGATGAATTGATTGTGCGCGATTCGCTGGATAAGTGGTTTCGCGAAGAGGGATACGACGTCACGGTCGCGGAAAGCGCCCAGGAAGCGCTGGCCAAGATGGGCGGACGGCGATTTGATCTGGCGCTGGTCGACATCAAAATGCCCGGGACGGACGGCGTGGAATTGCAGCGCCGGATGCACGAAATCGATGCGGAAATGCTGGTGATTATCATGACTGGCTACGCGTCGGTGGAGACCGCGGTGGCGGCGCTCAAGAACGGTGCCTATGACTATGTGTCCAAGCCATTCGATCCTGACGATATCGCTCACACCGTGCGCAATGCGCTTTCGCTAAAGCGCGCGGAACAGGAAAACGCTCGGTTGCGCGAAACGGTCGCCGCGGTGGCGCGGCCGCAGGAAATCGTTGGGCAAAGCGCTGCGATGGCTCGCGTGTTCGAGGCGATTCAGACCGTTGGGCCCACGGAAGCCACCGTTTTAATAACAGGGGAAAGTGGCACGGGCAAGGAGCTTTGCGCACGGGCAATCCATAGTGCCAGTCCGCGTCATTACAATCCGCTGGTCGTCGTTCACTGTGGTGCGCTGGCGGAAACGCTGCTGGAAAGCGAGCTGTTTGGCCACGAAAAAGGCGCGTTTACCGGCGCGCAGTATCGCAAAAAGGGTTGCTTCGAGGTTGCCGACGGCGGCACGATTTTCCTGGACGAAATTGGCGACATCAGCCTGAAGACGCAGACCGATTTGCTTCGCGTGCTGCAGGAGCACGAGATTACGCGGGTGGGCAGTTCGCATCCGATTCATGTGGATTTCCGGTGCGTCGCCGCGACCAACAAAAACCTGGAACAGTTGGTGGAAGAAGGGCGGTTTCGCCCGGATCTGTACTACCGCCTGAACGTATTTCAGATTCACCTTCCTGCTTTGCGTGAGCGCAAGGGTGACATCCCGGTGCTGGTAGACCATTTCGTGCGCAAGTTCTGCGCGTCGATGAACAAACGCATCACCCGCGTTTCTCCCAATGCCATGGCGCTGCTGGATCGTTATCAGTGGCCCGGCAACATCCGGGAACTCGAAAATGCCATCGAACGAGCCATGGTGGTGGCGCAGGAGCCGGAGATTCGCGAAGAAGATTTCGCCCTGAGGTTGCCCGTTGCGGAACATGCCACACGCACGCTGGACGATATGGAGCGAGCGCACATTTTGGCGGTGCTGGAAGACTGCAAAGGGAACCAGACCTTGGCGGCGGAAGTTCTCGACATCGATCGAGTCACGCTGCATAACAAGCTGAAGCGGTACGGTTGGAAGAGGGCGGCAACGGCAGAAGCGCTGTGAACCGGATTCAACTATTGCCGTTTGGGGCGATGCGGCCCGACATTCTTGCGGACCTGTGCGAAGGCCTGGCTGCCGAGTTCGCGGTGCCTTGCGAAGTGCTGCAGGCTGAGGCCGATCCGGCATTCGCATTCAACGTTACCCGGCAGCAATACTCCTCGACGGAAATTCTTGCGGCGATGAGCGCGCGGGCGACTCCAGACACCTGGAGGCTGCTGGGCGTGACCGCGCACGATTTGTACATTCCAATTTTGACGTTTGTGTTTGGAGAAGCGCAGTTGGAAGGGCGCTGCGCGGTGGTGTCGACGAAACGTCTGGGCGAAGGATTCTACGGATTACCGGATAACGTGCCGCTTTTTCGAAAGCGGCTGCTGAAGGAATCTGTTCACGAACTGGGTCACACGCTCACCTTGTCGCATTGCGAAGACTACCAGTGCGTGATGGCGCCGTCGCATGGAGTGGAGTGGATCGATCTGAAGTCTCACCGTTTTTGCGGGGAGTGCCGGAAGGGCGTGCCAAGCCGCGCCAAAATCAGCGCCGGGAAACGTTAATCATCTAGATGCGTTAGGCTTGTTGCGCTTCGCCGGTAGCGGCGTGTACGACTTGTTTGCGCGGCACTAACGTTCGAACCACGACGTACAACAGCGGGATAAATAACAGATTGAGAGAAGTGGCTGCAAGCATGCCGCCGAACACCGTGGTGCCGACGGAAACGCGTCCCGCTGCACCCGCGCCTTGTGCGATCATCAGCGGCACGACGCCAAGGATGAAGGCCAGTGACGTCATCAAGATGGGGCGCAAGCGGATGCGCGCTGCTTCTACCGCAGCGTCCAGTGTGCCCAAGCCTTCGTCCTGCAGTTGCTCCGCAAATTCCACGATAAGGATGGCATTTTTACTGGAGAGGCCAATCAACATAACCAGGCCAACTTGGCAGTACACATCGTTCGTCAGGCCACGGAGAGAAATGGCGCCCAGCGCGCCGAGCAGCGCGACTGGCACTCCCAGCAAAACGATAAACGGTAGAATGTAGCTTTCATATTGAGCGGCCAGCGTGAGATAGACGAACACCAATCCTAAGCCGAAAAGGATTGCAGCCTTGCCGCCTGATTCAATTTCTTCCAGAGACAGGCCGCTCCACTCGTAGGTCATGCCCTGCGGCAAAATCTTTTTCGCGAGTGTTTCCATCTCCGCGAGAGCTTGGCCGCTGCTCACACCGGGAAGCGCGGAACCATCGATTTCTGCCGAGCGGAACAGGTTGTAGTGGGTGATGACTTGCGGATTGGCGGTCTGCTGGATGTCCACCACATTATCCAGCGGAATCATTTTGCCGGTGTCAGAGCGCAGATAGTAGGTGCGCATATCCTTCGCTTCGTTGCGGAATTTCTGATCGGCCTGAACATACACGCGATAGGAACGGTTGTTGAAATCGAAGTCGTTGACATACACCGAGCCCATGAAGACTTCGAGCGCGTCGGTGACCTGGCTCAGCGGAATTTGCAGGCTTTTGGTTTTCTCGCGATCGATCTGCACCAGGAATTGCGGATCGTTGGCGGTAAAGCTGGTGAAGAGCCCGGCGACGCGGCTGCTTTGATTGCCGGCGGCGACCAACTGATTCGTGGTGCTAGCCAGCGTTTGCAGAGTGTTTCGTCCCAGATCTTCAACGATGAAGGTGAAGCCTCCGAATTGGCCGAGTCCTTGCACCGCGGGAGGATTGAAGGGCACCACAAGTCCTCCGGAAATTCCCATCAACGGGCCGCGCAACCTTTCTACCACCGCTGCGCCCGAATGTTCTTTGCCTCTGCGCTGGTTAAATTCTCTGAGGTTGATGTAGATAATGGCGCGATTGGAAGCGCTGCCGGCAAAGCCGAAGCCTACGATGGTGAAGGCGCCATCAATTTCCGGAACGTGCGAGAGCGTTTCTTCCACCTTGGAGCAGACATCTTGGGTGTACGACAGCGAAGCACCCTGCGGTGTTTGCACAGCGATAACCAGGTAACCCTGATCATCTTCGGGAATAAATCCTTGAGGAATTCTGAAGTAGAGGTAGCCGGCACCCGCCAGCGCAATCCCGAATACCAGGAGTCCGACGTACTTATATTCGACGATGCCGTGCAGAACTCGTTTGTAAAAGTGCGAGCCCGATTCGAAGGCACGGTTGAAGGCTTTGAAGCCGGACCACTGGGAGCGCTCGCGATGGTGGCCCAGGAAAATGGCAGAAAGCGCGGGAGTGAGCGTCAGCGCATTGAATGCCGAGATAGAAACGGAAAAGGCGATGGTCAGCGCGAATTGACGAAACAAAATGCCGGTGGTGCCCGGAAACAAAGATACCGGCACGAACACGGCGACCAGCACCAGCGACGTGGCGATTACCGCGCCGGCCACTTCTTTCATGGCCACGCTGGCGGCGTTGTGCGGTTCGGAAATTCCTTCGACGATGTGGCGCTCAACGTTTTCGATGACCACGATGGCGTCGTCGACGACCAGTCCGGTAGCTAAGGTGATACCAAAAAGTGTGAGTGTGTTGATCGAGAAGCCGAGAATCTTGACGAAGATGAACGTGCCTATCAGCGACACCGGAATGGTGATGGCCGGGATGAAGGTGCTGCGCCAGTCTTGCAGGAACAGATAGATCACCAGTACGACGAGGACGATGGCTTCAAGCAGCGTGGTCAACACATCGCGAATGGACTCGCCAATGACGGTGGTGGTGTCAAACGCGACGGCGTATTTCAGGCCTGGCGGGAAACCCTTTGCCAGCCGTGCGAGTTCTTCTTTGGCAGCTTTGTCGACATCGAGCGCGTTGGCACCGGGAAGTTGGGTCACCCCGAGGCCGACGGCATCATGTCCATTGAAACGCAGGATCGAACTGTAATCTTCAGCACCAAGTTCGGCACGGCCAACGTCCTTGATGCGAACCAGAGTGCCATCGGTGCCAGTCTTCAAGATAATGTTTTCGAATTCTTTCGGCTCGGTAAGGCGGCCGATGGCGCGCACACTGATCTGATAGGCCTGCGCGTCGTTGGACGGCGGCTGACCGACCTGTCCAGCTGCGACTTGTACGTTCTGCTCCTGCAGTGCCGCGAGAACCATCGTCGCAGTGAGGCCACGCTGCGCCATGCGCGCGGGATCAAGCCACAGTCGCATGGCGTATTTGCGTTCGCCAAAAATAAAAACGTCGCCAACACCTTTGACGCGTTTCAGTGCATCCTTCACGTAGACGTCCAGATAGTTGCTCAGAAACAAGCTGTCGTACTGGCCATTTTCGGAATACACGCCGGCACCGAAGACAAAGCCGGAGGCCTGTTTGGTGATGATGATGCCGGTGTTCTTCACCGTGTTGGGCAGACGGCCTAAGGCCTGGTTGACACGATTCTGCACATCCACGGAAGCGAGATCGACGTCGCGGGAAACATCGAAGGTGATGGTGATGCTGCTGCTGCCATCGTTGCCGCTGGAAGAGGTGATGTATTTCATGCCGGGCGAGCCGTTGATGGCCTGCTCGAGCGGAATGGTTACGGCCGATTCTACAGCTTGCGCGTTGGCGCCGATGTAGCCGCTGGAAACCACGACCTGCGGAGGAGCCAAATTGGGGAATTGCGCGATGGGCAACGAGGGAATGGCGATGGCGCCGCCCAAAATAATCAGCAGCGCGCAGACCGTCGCGAACACCGGACGCTTAATGAAAAAATCGACGAACAAATTCCTACTCGCCTTTCCTGCGAACGAACGCTCGGCCCGACGAATGCCGTGTTGAGGTTAACGGGCCGGCGATGAACTGGAGCTTGGTGCGGCGCTGCCAGCCTTTGCAGCACTCGGCTGGATTTGCTCAGCCACCGGCGCGCCGTCCTGCAGAAACTGTGTTCCCGAAGTGATGATGTGGTCGCCGGGCTTTACGCCGTCGAGCACTGCGTAGTTGTTGCCCACAATTTCGCCGAGTTTCAAGGCGCGCTGCCGGGCTACGGTCTTATCGCCTTCTTTCACGGCGACGAACGCGAAAAACTGGCCGTTGATGCGAAGGACAGCGAGGACCGGAATCACCGTACCTTCATGCACGCCCCAGGTGATCTGCGCTCGAACCTGCTGGGCGACTCGCAGATTGGCCTTCGAATTACTGACCGCGGCTTTGGCCAGTACAGTCTGCGTTTCGGTATCCACTTGCGGCGAAACGAACGTGACTTGCGTTTCGGTGCGCACTGCGCCTGCTTCGTCCAGCAATTTCACCGGCAGGCCAAGATGTAGATCTTTGGCGCGGTCCGCCGGAATGTACAGGTAGGCTTCCAGCGCGCCCGGCTCGTCGACTGTCGTCAGCGCCGTGGTGACGGCAACACGATCGCCCGTACGTACCGGAATGTCGCCGATGATGCCGTCCATCGGCGCGCTGACGCGGTAGTAGCGAAGCTCCACCTGCTGCTGCTGGAGTTGCTGCTCGAGCGATTTCAGTTGCGCGACGGCGGAATCGTAGTTGGCTTGCGCATTATCGTATTCCGATTTGCTGATTACGCCGGCATCGGACAGTTTCTGCGCGCGCTCCCAATTTGTTTTCGCGAGCCGCACCGTAGCTTCTTGTGCGACGCGAGCCGCGTCCTGACTGCTGACAAAGGCTTCCTGCTTCAAGGGGTCGATTTGCAGCAGCGGCTCGCCGGCTCGGACCCGGTCGCCAGACTTGACGAAGATCTTCGTGACGTATCCTTCCACCTGGGGGTTGATCGTGGCGGAGTGCCGAGACTTCAGGATGGAGAGGTACTCGGTGTTGTCCGCGATCTTTTCCGTAGACGCGACTAGCACTTGGACGGGCATAGCCTGCGGGGCACCTCCAGCATTATCCGCGGAAGACTTGGCGCCACAAGCGGTTAGGGAGGCTATGGCAAAGGACACCAGGGCCATGGAGTATGCGGCGCGCGATGCTCGCACACGAAGACTGGCAAATTTGGACACTACATAGGGAGCGGTTCGCATTTTGATTGCAACCTGTCATTTTACGACAGGCGGGCACAGCTAGACAAAGATTCGATGGTTAGACGCACTGGGGAAACCGTCGTCACCGGAAAAGTTTGAGCGGAAATTACTTAGTACATGTCGGAGGAATCGATCTTCTTGCCCGACAAGCCCAGTTGCAACACTTCCACATTTTCGGGCCGGTCGAAGACCTTGCCGGGAAACAGGCGCTTGGTAAGCACGCGAATTCCGCCGAAAGCGACCCCTAAGCCGGTGGCTACGCCCAGGAACAAGCCAGTAAATAGGAAAATTTTGGAGAGAATGACGACCCACGGAGGATCGGTGGCGGTCTGTCGCGGTTCGTTCCAGGTGACTTGGGTTTCGTAGTTGACCTGATCGCGAAGAGCTTGCGCGTATTGATCAGACGAAGGAGCAAACACCAGAGCCAGCACCGAGGCTTTGCGCTCGATGGTTATGCCGGACTTCTTGTTGGCGGAAGGCAGAGCCTCTTCGAGGTGGTGCAAATGCTGCTCGGCCAACTGCGGCGTGGGATATTCCAGTAGTAAGAGCACGCCGCTATCGCGGTCCGAGTGGTATCGCGCTAGCATGGCTTCAACGCCATTGGTGAAGCCAACTTCTCTTGCCAGTCCTGCAAGGGCGCCTTGGTCCAGGGAGGTCATCGCCGCGCGAAAGCCCTCGGGCCCAAGCGCGTATTTCTCCGAGCCGAAGATGCGCCAGTTTTCAGGCAGATAGTTTTTTACTGGCGGCAGGGGAGTCGTGTCAGCCTTGGCCTTCAGCGCGCCAACCACGTCGTGGAGGTTTTCAGGTTTTACGTTGGGCGAAAGCGTGGCCTGCACCACGAAATTGCCGATTAGAAAGCGGCCATCCGTCTGGCCGAGCGCGGAATTTTCGCCCAGCCCCATGTTGCGCATGCCGGGAGCCAGCAGGAAGGTGTAGAACTCATAAGCGCTGCTGGGATCGTGCAACTCGAAAACGCGCAAGGTCACTTCGTCCTTGCCGCTGTGATAGGTGCGCTGCTCGATGCCGGCGAGTCCCGCCTCTTGCAGGATTTTGTCACCATTGGCCCACTGCGACCAGTTGGCGCCTAGATCCTTTGCCGTGATGGATTTGGCGGGAGCGGTCGCGTCCCAGCCGCCGAAGCGATCAGGCAAGACAGACGAAGTTTGCGCCTCTGTGGCGAGGGCCAAAAACAAGATTAGCAATAGGAAGCAACTAATACGGCGCATGCACACCTTTCATTAGATGCCGAAACCCTATTTCTGGTTCCTGGACGATTCAACGGCGGGGACGATCGCGGGGCGCGAGGGACGGCTGGTGCCATTGACGGCCATGCTATTCAAGCTCTGCAGGTAGTCGGCTACACCTTGATATAGACCTTCAGCGACGCGCTGGCGGTGTTCAGGCTTCTTCAGGAGCTGTTCGTCCGTG
Source organism: Candidatus Acidiferrum sp. (assembly GCA_036491775.1). Taxonomy (GTDB): domain Bacteria; phylum Acidobacteriota; class Terriglobia; order Acidiferrales; family UBA7541; genus Acidiferrum. The sequence continues at coordinate 1,395 of DASXBH010000277.1, read as the reverse complement.
GGATTGCTGAGGAAGGAAATCTCGGTGAGGATCGAGGGCATATCGGCACCGATGAGAACCACGAAGGGCGCTTTGCGTACGCCGCGATTCTTGACCGGCTTGGCGGTCTTTTGAATACGTTTGGACAGGGAATCCTGAATGTCTTCGGCCAATTCCTTGGACTCGTCGATTTTTTCGGTGCGCGCAATCTTCTTAACAATATCTTCGAGATCGTGAATGCCTTGCTGCGAAACCGCGTTCTCTCTCGCCGCCACTTCCATGGCATCGGCGGAGCCGCGCATGTTCAAGTAATAGGTTTCCACGCCGCGCGCCCCATGATCGGGGCTGGAATTGGCGTGTATTGATACGAAGAGATCGGCTTTCGCGTCATTGGCGATGCGGGTGCGATCTTCGAGTGGGATGAATGTGTCGTCGGAGCGAGTGTAGACGATTTCCGCGCCGGGTAGCTTTTGTTGGATTATCTTGCCGAGCCGCAGCGCGACATCGAGGCACAAATCTTTTTCCATCAAGCCGGTGGGGCCAATGGTGCCGGTATCGTGGCCTCCATGTCCGGCGTCAATCACGATGCGTCCGATTTTCAGTCCCAAAGCGCGGGTCAATGTCGATTGGCCGTCGCGTGTTGGTTGCGGGACAACCGAGGGTTGTGTCCCTTCTGACTTCGCGTTGCTCGCGGTGTTCGTTCCTTTGCTATGAGAGACCTTGGCGGAAGGAAGCTCAGTCTTGGGAGCAGGCGTGATGGACTTGGGGACGGAAGCAGTAGCCGTGGTCGCGGGAGCAGAGGCGGCCGGAGAGGTGGTCGCAGGGCTGACCTCAACCGACACTCGCGCCGTCGGCTGCGAGCCCGGTGAGTCTGCGATTTCTTCCGGAGCCGGGTCGGTGACTGCGGAAGCTACAGCGATAGCCGATTCTGTCGGACTTGGCTTCAAAGGTTGGCGGCCGTTGCGATTGGAATGCGCTGTTTGCACGCCGTCGGTTTTGGGAGAGGTGCTGTACAGTTCGATCAACAGCCGCGAAGGCTTCTTCATCAAGGTAGCGGCATAATCTTTTACGCCCGTTACATCCATGACCACGCGCACGATGCCCGCTTTGTTTTGAGCTGCGCGGACGGCGGTGAGCAGCGTGCCACTTACTTTGATATTCTCGCGGGCCACGCTGGGACTCAAACGCGCGGCATACAAATCAAAATAGATGCGGTCCGGATTCGCGATCCGGCCGGATACATACTGCACAGAATCTTCCAGTTCGATGATAATTTCGGTGCTGTCGGGCGTCACGTTGGTGCGAATTCTTTGCACGCGAGGTACGGCGCCCGTGTTGGTGTCTTCGCCGCCGCTGATAACGGTTTTGGTATCGACTGCGGCGCTCTCGGCCCTCGGCGCTGCTACGTTGGAAGCA
>DASXBH010000276.1:0-15512 GCA_036491775.1 Candidatus Acidiferrum sp. | reverse complement strand
TAGCTGGGCGCTCTTCAGAGTTTAAACCCCACCAACAAAAGTGAAGGTAGGTTAGTGGTCCGTTCGCGGGAGTGTCAAGGTAAAAGTAAGGTTGTAAGCTGAAGCTGTGGAAGAATATACGGAATTCGGTAGCGTCTGTGTCGGCGCAAACGCGCCGTAACGAGGCATCAAATCAAATTTATCGTTCGCCATGATTTGTACCGCGATAGATTGTCTTGTGAAAGCTTCGCCATTTCTGGTGATGTTTCAGAATTAGTCTGACTTTTCGCGGTTTTTAGGTTTTTAAGCGCGCAAGGATGATGAGCACAATTCCCACGAGAAAGCACGCGAACATGGAGCCGATAAGTTTATTTGTGCCCACGGGGGCGCTGCGAAATTCTTTCCAGATGAATACGCCCCAGAATGCGGCGATCATGGTGGCGCCCTGGCCGAGGCCATAGGAAATTGCGAATCCGGCCCTTCCTGAAGCGATGATGTTGAAGGACATGCCTATGCCCCAGATGATTCCGCCAAGTACTCCGGTCAAATGGGTGCGGAAGTCTCCCTTGAAATAGTCGGAGAAGGATACAGGCTGGCCGACAAAGGGCTTTTTCATCACCATGGTGTTCAAGACAAAATTACTCAGGAAAATGCCAACAGCGAATACGAATACGGCTGCGTACGGCCCCAACTTGCCGGGCATGGGCACGGTGAAATCCGGATACATGGAAGCGGCGACGAAACGGTAGAAGAAGCCCATAAGCAGGCCGCAGGCGACCGAAAGCACGAGACCCTTGGTGCTAACCCCGGCGGCACCTCCCGGAATTTTACGATAGGCAGTGGCGTCGAGAATGATCGCCATCACGACCAGGGCGACTCCGCCGAAGAGCAGCGCGGGGTTGCCAATGGGGTCGGCGACATAATTCACAACAACGCCCAGGACAAGCGCGAGTCCGATGCCGACCGGAAAAGCGACGGCCATGCCAGCAATATCGATTGCGGCGACGAGAAGAATATTTGCAGCGTTGAAAATCGCTCCGCCTAGAAGCGCGGAGAGGATACTGGACGAGGAAGCCTGCTGAAGATCAGCGAGAAACGGGCGCCCTTCGGTTCCATTGCTGCCGAGTGTCAAACCCAGAATCAAGGTCAACAGCAGCACGCCAATGGTGTAGTCCCAATAAAAAAGTTCGAAGCGCCAGCCTTTGCGAGCCAATTTCTGGGTGTTGGCCCACGACCCCCAACACAACATGGTGATCACACAGAACACAACCGCCCACGGATAACTTTGCAAAACGAACATTACGGCTCCTTTGATGGCCTTGCGTATCAGCCGAAGTGCAGTTTGTTACGGTTTTCCGCCGCGCCTGGTCCATTCGGCTTCGAATTGTGCGCGAGTGGGAAAAGATTTCTGCGTGCCAACGCGGGTGGTGGAGAGAGCGGCGTAAAGATTGGCTCGCGTTAGTGCATCACGTTCGGACAAGCCCTCGGCGAGAAACACTGCGAAGCTGCCGATGAAGGCGTCGCCCGCTCCGGTGGTATCGACGGGCGTAACCGCGAATGGGGCGAACAACTCGGCGGAACCGTTGCCAGCCAGCAGAGAGCCGCGATTACCGAGCGTGAGAATCACATTGTTGAAGCCCTTTTGCAGTAATGCGGTGGCGCATTTCTTGGCTTCTTCAACGGAGTGGACGGGAATCCCGGTAATTGTTTCGGCCTCGCTTTCATTGGGAACGAAATAGCTGGCGGCGGATAGATCCGCGAGACTGGAGGGCAGTGCCGGCGCAGGATTCACGATGCAGCGAATTTTGTGTTTTTTGGCGAAGCTGACAGCGTAGTAGATGGTGTCGAGCGGAATTTCGAACTGCAGGACAATGGTGTCGACAGTTTTTAGGGCATCTGCGGCCGCGTCAATATCGGCGGGCTTCAGGGTATCGTTGGCGCCCTTGACCACAATGATGCGGTTCTGTCCGTTTGGTTCTACGAAAATTGGCGCGACGCCGCTGGAGACTCCGTCGACTATGCGCACGTGGGTGGTGTCAATCCCCAGCGAGCGGAAGTTCTTGATGGTGGCTTCGCCGAATAAGTCGTTGCCTAATTTTGCAACCATCAGCACGTCAGCGCCGCACAACCGCGCTGCAACTGCCTGATTCGCGCCCTTGCCACCGAATCCCAAGTCAAACCGCTGGCCAAAAATTGTTTCGCCGGGACGCGGGAAGGTGTCGCTGAACGTAGTGAGATCCACATTCGCACTGCCAATCACGGCAATACGCGGTAACTTTGTCATTGGCTTCCCCTGGTGAGCGTACGCGCGAAAGTATACTACCTGCCGGTAATCGGCAAGCCCGCAACAATACGCGCGGCGAATCAAGCGACAACTGACGTAACGTCGCGGTCGCGTGTCGGGTGTTGCGTTGACGAGTCTACAAGCCGATGTTAGGCTCGCACTTCCTTTTCACTTGCATGCGCGCCGTCGACCTCATTCGAAAAAAACGCGATTCCGGGGAGCACTCCCGCGAGGAAATCGACTATCTGATTTCCGCGTACACTCGCGGTGACATTCCTGATTACCAGATGGCGGCGTGGCTGATGGCGGTGTGGATTCGCGGGCTGAGTGCGATGGAATCCGCGGCGCTTACCGAGGCAATGCTGCATTCCGGCGAGGTGGTGGATCATTCCTACTTGCCGATGAAAAAAGTGGACAAGCACTCGACGGGCGGAGTTGGCGATAAGACTTCGTTAATTCTTGCGCCGATCGTGGCGGCTGGCGGACTTGCGGTGCCGATGATCAGCGGGCGGGGACTTGGACACACTGGTGGCACACTCGACAAACTGGAGGCGATTCCCGGATTCAACACGTTCTTGAGCTTGGCGGAATTTCGTCGAGTGCTGACCGAATGCGGGATGGGGCTGATTGGGCAGACATCGGAGATCGCGCCGGCAGACAAAAAGATTTATGCACTGCGCGATGCGACGTCGACGGTGGAAAATATTGGATTGATTTGCGCGTCGATTATGAGCAAGAAATTGGCGGAAGGAATTGATGCGCTGGTGCTGGACGTAAAGACGGGATCGGGCGCGTTCATGAGCAATGAGGAAGACGCGGTGCGCCTTGCGGAAATCATGGTGGACACGGCGCGGCGCATGGGCAAGAAGGCGGTGGCACTGATTACGGATATGAACCAGCCGCTTGGCCGGATGGCGGGACATTCGAACGAAGTGATCGAGTCGATTGAAGTGCTGCGCGGCGGAGGTCCGGCGGATTTGCGGGATCTCAGCGTGGAGCTGTCGGCCTGGATGTTTTATCTGGGCGAACGCAGCAAGTCTGTAGACGAGGGTCGTGTCCTAGCGAAGGAAATGATCCGTTCTGGAAAGGCGCTGGAAAAATTTCGCGATTGCATTCGGTTGCAGGGAGGCGATGCGCGCGTTGTAGGCGACGCTTCCCTGCTACCGGGAGCGAAGTTTGTGGAAGAGATTACCAGCAGCAAGTCTGGCTACGTTGAGGCGACACGGTGCAGAGATTTTGGGACGGCGCTGGCGATGCTGGAGGGTGGGCGCGGCAAGAAGGAAGACAAAATCGATCATGGAGTGGGGCTGGAATTCCACAAACGCATCGGTGATCGCGTAGAATCCGGCGAAAAGCTGGTCACAATCCGCTACAATTCCCCGGCAAAACTGGGTGACGCCAGAAATCTTATCGCCGGCGGTTTTCAGATCGGCCCTAAACAGCCGCCTGCACCTCCGCTTATTCGCCGCATTCTGGGCGCTCCGGAGCATTCTGTTTAAGTTTCAGAAGCTGGTCTTCGCTCGCACGTTGCAAAGGAGACTGAATGGCAAGATTCGCCGGTGTGCTTGGCATGGCAGTATTGCTTGGGCTGGCGTACCTATTCTCTACAGCTCGCAAAGCGATTCAACTGAAAACAGTTTTGTGGGGATTGGGACTGCAGTTGGCATTCGGCGTGTTCGTATTGAAATTCGGAATTGGAAGACGGCTGTTTGAAATTCTCGGCGACATTGTGAACAAGCTGCTGAGTTTCGCGTTCGCGGGCTCGGAGTTTGTATTCGGGCAATTGGGAGTGAAAGGCTCGTCGTTCGGGTTCATTTTTGCGTTTCAAGTGTTACCGACAATTATTTTCATCGCGGCGGTGTTTGCGTTCCTTTATCACATTGGCGTGATGCAGGTTTTCATCCGCGCATTCGCCTGGGTCATGACACGAGTAATGGGAGCCAGTGGTGCTGAGTCACTGGACATCGCGGCAAGCATATTTATGGGACAAACCGAGGCGCCGCTGACGATTCGGCCATTTCTTAATAGACTGACCAAATCCGAGTTGATGACGGTGATGACGTGTGGGATGGCGCATGTGTCGGGCGGAATTATGGCCGCGTACATCGCGTCTGGTGTCGAAGCCAAGCATCTGCTTACCGCGGTGATCATGACTGCGCCTGGCACCTTGCTAATGGCGAAGATGTTGGTGCCAGAGACGGAGCAACCGCTTACCGCGGGGCGGGTGCAGATGCCGGAAATGGAAAAAGAGGCGAACTTTCTCGGAGCGATTTCGCGTGGAACGTCGGATGGTTTGCAACTGGCAATCAATGTTGGCGCAATGTTGATTTCGTTTATTGCGCTGCTGGCGTTACTGGATTACATGGTCGGTGGCACGCACAATTGGCTCGCCGCGCATCATGTGCCGTGGTTTCCTACGAGCCTGGAACAATTCTTTGGTTGGATCTTCGCGCCGGTGGCGTGGATGATTGGAATTCCGTGGAAAGACGCCGGAACGATCGGGTATTTACTGGGTACTCGAATGTCGATTAATGAGGTTGTGGCATTTGCGAAGCTGGGCCAACTGAAGAATTCGCTGGATGCGCGCTCGTTCACGATTGCCACGTTCGCGTTGTGCGGGTTTGCAAATTTCAGCTCTATCGGGATTCAGATCGGTGGGATTGGCGCGCTGGCCCCGGAGCAACGCGGGCAACTGGCGCGATTTGGAATTCGAGCGATGTTGGCGGGAACCATGGCGAATTTGATGTCCGCCTGCATCGTGGGAATTTTGACATGAGTGTGAGCACTAAGGCTGAGGTGAAAAAGCGCGCGCGTCCGTCGGCGGAATTTGTGCAAGCCGAAGCTGCGGCCAAGTTTATCCGGGCAAAAACGAAATTGCGGCCAAAGATTGCTTTGGTGCTTGGTTCGGGCTTGGGCGCGTTTGCAGATGAATTTAAAAATGCGACAAAAATTCCGTACGCGAAAATTCCACACTTTCCCCGCTCAACCGCGGTCGGGCACGCCGGGCAACTAGTCATCGGCGAAGTGGAAGGGGTTACGGTTGCCGGCATGCAGGGGCGCGTGCATCTTTACGAGGGTTACTCCGCGAAGGCTGTTGCGTTTCCGATTCGCGTGTTCGCAAGGATGGGCGTGCAAACGGTCATTCTGACGAATGCGGCCGGAGGAATTAAGACAGAGCTTACACAGGGGCGGCTGGTGGTCATCAGCGATCACATCAATCTGCAGGGCGTGAATCCACTCTGTGGGGCAAACGACGAGAATTTTGGGCCGCGATTTCCGGACATGAGCACAGCGTACGACAAGCCGTTTCGGGCGCTGACTCTGGCGCAGGGCCGAAAGCTTAGGATTGATCTGGGAGAAGGTGTTTATGCGGCGCTGGAAGGACCCAGCTATGAGACTCCCGCGGAGATTCGTTATCTTCGGGCCATTGGCGCGGATCTGGTGGGAATGTCGACGGTGCCCGAGGTAATCGCTGCGCGGCACAGTGGCATGCGGGTGCTGGGGATTTCTTGCGTGACCAACGCGGCCGCTGGAGTGTTGGATCAGCCGTTGGATCACAATGAAGTGCTGCAAACAGCGGAGCGCGTGAAGGCTCAGTTTATTTCGTTATTGCGCGGCGTGATCCGCGAAATCGGTTCTGCACTGTAACTGTTGAGCGACTGTATTCGCGCGGTATGGAGAAATTTCATGTCTGAGTACGAAGCCCTGATTGCTGCGGCGAAGAAAGCGCGAGAGAACGCGCACGCGAAATTTTCTAATTTTCTGGTCGGCGCTGCGTTGCGTACAAAGTCGGGGAAAATTTATGGTGGCTGCAACGTGGAAAATGCGACGTATGGCTTGACCATTTGCGCGGAACGGGTTGCTATTTTCAAGGCAATCAGCGAAGGGGAACGCCAGTTTGACGCCATCGCGGTGGCAACGGATACCGACGCGCTTACGCCACCGTGTGGGGCTTGCCGTCAACTGATCTGGGAATTTTGTGGCGATGTGCCGGTAATTCTGTCGAATTTGGCGGGCAAAACGGAAACCATCCGCATGAGTGTCCTATTTCCAAAGCCATTCGACGCAAGCAATCTTTAGCAAATTGGAAAGGTGTCGTTATGATTCGGCGTCACTCAATTTTTTTACCATTTTTCGCCTTAGCGCTGTTTTTGTCGGCCAGCTTATTGCCTTCACACTCGGTGCACGCGCAAACACCGGCGAAGGAAGCGGTGGCGGTAGACCTGCTGATCAACGGCGGGACGATCGTGACGATGGATGGCGATCGCACCGTCCATGAGAATGGGTATATCGCGATCAAGGACGACACGATCGTCTCGATCGGGCTCAGCGTTACTGCTGCATACCCGAAAGGTCTTACGGCGAAGCAAACCATCGATGCAAGAGGAAAGTTGATTTTGCCTGGCTTCATCAACGGCCACACGCACGTTCCCATGACCTTGCTGCGCGGACTAAAGGACGATGTGACGTTGGATGACTGGCTACGGAAATTCATTTTCCCGGCAGAAGCGAAAAACGTGACCGAGGATTTCGTGCGTTGGGGCACGCGACTGGCGATGGCGGAAATGATTCGCGGCGGCACTACGACATTTGCCGACATGTACTACTTCGAAGATGCGGTCGCCGAAGAAACCAAGGCGGCGGGCCTGCGGGGGTTCGTTGGGGAAACGTGGATCGACTTCCCTGCCCCGGACAACAAGAGCGAAGAGGAAATGGCGGCGTATACCGAGAAATTCCTGAAGAAATGGCAGGGGGATGCGCTGATTCACGCGTCGGTTGCACCGCATTCGATCTACACCTGCTCGGAAAAGACACTAAAGGATTCCGCAGCGCTGGCACGGAAATACCATGCGCCGATTCTGATCCATGTGGCAGAGATGAAGAAGGAGTTGGACGATAGCCGGGAGAAAAATGGCACCACGCCAGTGCAATATTTGGAGCGGATCGGCGTTCTCGGGCCAGACGTGCTTGCGGCTCACTGCATCTGGGTGAATGAAGCGGACATGAAAATCTTGGCACAGCGGGAAGTGGGCTGCGTGCACAATCCTTCGAGCAACATGATGTTGGCGAGCGGCATTGCGCCGGTGGTAGATGAACGCGCGGCGGGAATGCGAGTCGGCTTGGGTACTGACGGTCCTGCCGGCAGCAACAACGATCTGGACATGATGGAAGAAATGGATCTGGCGTCGAAGCTGCAAAAGACGGCGAGAGTGGATCCGCGGGCGCTGGGGGCAAAAGGCGCATTGGAGATGGCGACAATCGAAGGAGCACGCGCTTTACACATGGAGAAGGAGATCGGCTCGTTAGAACAGGGGAAGAAAGCCGACCTGATTATGCTGAATCTGAACGTGCCGAATGCCGTGCCCATGTACGAAGTTTATTCGGCAATCGTGTACGCACTGAAGTCGAGTGAAGTGGAGACAGTGATTGTTGGCGGGAAAATTCTGCTGAAAGACGGCAAATTGCAGACCGTGGATGAAGCGGCCGCAATGGCGAAGGCCAAGGAGTACGCGAAGAAAGTGGCAGCTTCGCTGAAACCGTAAATCAGGCTGCGCGAGTCCTGAATCGCTTATTTACGCTGGCCACGTTCGACGAGTAACGAGCGAGTACCGCGCTTTGAAATATAGTTTGCGGACTCGGGCAAGCTAGCGACTGGCGAACGCAATAAGTACAAGAGATCTCCGGACCACAAAAGAATGTCGAGCAGTCGCGAGCGATCCTGATTGGTAAGGGGCGAATATTGCAAACTGACCGCCAAAGTGCGGTTGGAGCATTCCTCGGCGAGATTTCGAAGCGCATTCTCTTCGGAAGACCCCAGCGACCTTCGCTTGATGCGGTATTCCAGTTCTTCCAGCTGCTGATAACACCACTCGAAATAATGTTCGAGACAGAGGGTTCGCCCGGCTACCAAAACTGCCGAGGGCTGGACACACGAATTCGAACTGCAACTCTGCATTGCGCTGGGTTCCATTGTCGCTGGGTCCTTGAGCCCTAGAGGTGTGATCGATTGCAAATTAGTTGCGTACATAGTGATGTTAAGCCTTATCTCCGGACACTCGTGTAATTCATTTCGCGAGCAGCTTGCGGTTCGTTCGCTGGTGGAAAAGAGTTCAGCGACAGGAACCGGCAGTAAATTCCTGCATTCCTTTTAATGAGGTTATTTGAGTTTGGGTTCGCAGCCAGCGATCGACATAGGGAGTGAGCAGGCGTTTCACCCACTTGGCATTGTCGCGACACTGCTTCAGGCCGTCACTGCCGCTCCAAAGAGTGATTACGGTGACGAGCCGCGCTTCCTGATCGGAAGCCAACACCATGCAGCCCTTGTAACCGTCGAGAACTTGCAACGCACCTTCCAGGTCTGCGGGAATGACGTCGCGAAGGCGCTTAGCTTCGCTGGGCACGGCCACAAACTCGACGCTGAGGGCAGTCAGAGAGGATGTTCCAGTCGGTGCGTCACTCGTCTTGTGATGCGATCTGCCAAGATTTTCGTTTGGGCTTAATTTCTTGTCCGCAGCAAAAGGCCACTTCCGCTTGGCGTCCACGGAAAAGGAAGCAACGGTGTCTTCGGGATTTTCGACAGCACAAACTTGATTCACTGTGTCTCCTCCACTCCCGTATTCCCCCGAAGGGGAGGAAGGGCGCACCCTGGGGTGGTCAGGGAGTGCCAAGATGCGCCCGAGGGGCCATGGGGAAGGTGACCATTCCCCACGCATTAGGGATGCCCTAGGATTTCTAGGGCCCTTATTGCTAAGTAGTGTCGTTGGGGGGCGAATCGTTTCATTCCAGGAAAAGAAAGCGTGATTGCCCCGGAACAGAGCCAAGGCTATACTGCGTCACCGCTGGACGAGGGGCCTGTTGGAGCTTTATTTATTTGATAAGGAGTACGTCGACCGTCTGCGTGGTGGAGATCCGGCGACCGAGCAGCACTTTGTCTCCTATTTTGGACAGATATTGGGGATTATGCTGCGCGCGCGGAGACTCCCTCCGGAGAGGGTGGATGACGTACGCCAGGAGACATTCGCGAGGGTGCTGGTGGCGCTGCGCCGGGATGGCGTGCGGCAACCAGAGCGCTTTGGAGCCTTCGTTAACTCTATTTGCAAGAATGTGTTGCACGAGAACATCCGGGAATCCTACAAAAGTCAGCCGCTGGAAACCGGGCATCTGGAACCGCCCGATAAGATTATCGATCTGGAGCGTTCCTTAATCTCAAATCAGACGAAGGAGCAGGTTCGGACCATCTTGGACGAGTTGGGCCAACGGGACCGTGAGCTGCTGCGTGCAATTTTCCTGGAAGAAGGGGATAAAGACGAGGTTTGCCGGCGATTTGGGGTGGATAGGGATTATTTACGGGTGCGGCTACACCGGGCTAAGGAGCGGTTTCGGTTGCTGTATCAAAAAGACTTACCGAAGGCGTCAACGACGGGGCCAACGGCGGCGGTCCAGTGAAACGATTTGACAGTCTGACGCACTACTCTTAGGAACATGGATATGGATCATCTCGACGCGAAACGCCTACAAGCAGCGGAAAAATATGTGTTAGGTGAGCTGCCACCAGAGCTGCGCGACGAGTATGAAGAGCATTATTTCGATTGCGCGGATTGTGCGGAGGACATCAAGGCGGCAAGCGCGTTCGTTGGCGCCAGTAAAGAGATTTTCCGGGAAGAGGCCGCTCCAGTCGTCCGCGTGCCAGCACCAGAGCCCGCGCAGGGTGGCTTTTCGGGTTGGTTTGCATGGCTCAGGCCAGCCATCGCTGTGCCGGTGATGGCTTCGCTGGTGGCGATCATCGCATTTCAAGCGGTCACGGAACGCGGTGCCAAGGATCGCTCGGCGCTTAGCGAAGCACAGGCGTTCCAGTCGTCGTTTCGCGTGCAAGGATCAACGCGCGGCGCGGGTGAGATTGCGAAGATTTCTGTGGGACCAAAAGAGGCGTTTGGCCTGGATTTCGACTTTACGCCTGCCAGCATGTCTTCTTCTTACGAAGGGCGTATTTTGGATGAATCCGACAAGAGCCTTCTGACGATTTCAATCCCGGGCCATCTGGCCAACAAAGAAGTGCACTTGGCGATTCCCGGCGGCCTTTTGAAGCCTGGACAGTACGCCTTGACAGTTGTTACTAAGAACAATACATCAATAAAAAGTAACGATGGTAACGAAGTGCAGCGGCTTCGATTTGCTTTAGAATTTCATCCGTAACATGGCACGTTGTTAATTTCTAAGTAGCCGGAGAGTCCCGATGAGTGCATTCGAACATCCCACTTTTCATTACCACGGTGAAGGGCACGCGTTCAGCGGTCGTCTCACGCGTCCAATCGCACAACAGATCGAGGTTTTGGCGGGCGCATCGTTGCCGCTATCCGGTGGGCACGGCCGGGCGCATGCCGAAAACTTTCAGATCGACCAACTCGTATCGGTGAAGAAGGCGTATTCGCACGTTTCGGGCACGCAGGGCGAAGACAAGATGCACAATTCGCACACCACCGTGGTGCTTGAAGGGCTCAACATCCTTGAAATGGTCACCGCTGACCGCGTGGTGGCGCGGCTTACCTCGGAACACGATCCCAAGGAGCGCGAAGGCCACATCATCGCGGTTGGTACGAAGTTCGAAAATCTGCGGGTGGCGGGTTGCCCGGTGGAAGTTGAATTCGACCACGAGTTGTTCCTCAAGAACAAGACCTATGCGGCGCTCAGCAAAAATGTTGCAGCCCTCAAGAAATCAGGGAGAATGGCTGAGGAATCCAACGAGGTCATCCTTTGTTCGCTGGTGAAAACGCTGAAGATCGATTGCCCGGGCGTGACCGTGCAGGGCCACGTCATCACAGTCGAACATTTTGGGAAAATTTTCGTTGGCGAAGTTCTAGCCGAACCGGGCTTCAAACGCCTCTCCATGATGCGTCTCCAGTTGGGCTCTCCCCACGAAGGCTTACTCAACACCGCCGAAGCGAGCATCAATGGCGAGCCTTGGCCCTAGGATGTCTGTGTTTATCGGTGCTTTCCCTCGGCTTTGTTGGCTGTAGATCAGACGCGACAGATTCTGCGAAAACAGCTTACGATGAAGCCTGGCTTCTTCTTAACCGGGGAGAGCTCAGTAAGGCGCTTGCAAGGTGCGAGTCCTCGCTGACTGCATTTCCTTCCACCTCCGACCCATGGCATTGGCGCTTTACGACCCTAAAGGCTGAAATATTGGTGCGGCAGCGATCACACAAGGAGGCGCTAGCGTTACTAGCGCCGGAACTTCCTTTGCCCCTGCAGAATGGGGATATCGCCGTGTGGCGGAAGATGACACAAGGCACGGCACACGCGTTTCTTCTAGAGTTTGACAGGGCGGAACAGCTTTTTGGAGAGGCAGAGACGCTCTCGCAGCGAAGTGATCCATCGTTGCTAGGCGAGGTGGAATTACGGAGAGGCACGCTTAGTTTTCTGCGCGACGATTGGACGGCAGCGGAGTCGCACTATCGCAAGGCTTTGACGACAGCCTTGGCCCAGAATGATCATTTTCTGGAGGCCGCAGCGCGTGGAAGTCTAGGATTGGTTGCCAGTCGCCAAGAGCGCTATGACGAGTCGATCGATTGGAACTCGGGCGCTTTGCGGCTATCCCAAGCCCTGGGCGCGCAGACTTCTTCTGCAAGAATTCTGGGAAACCTAGGCTGGAGCTATTTCGAAATGGGAGACTTCGAACAGTCGCTTTCGCTCTTTCAAAAAGCGGAGGAGTCTTTTGCCCAACTTGGCGCCACCGGCTCGCAGATTAAATGGCTAAACAATGCGGGTGTCACTCACTACTATCTTGGCGAGTACGACTTGGCTGAAAAGGAATCTGGACAGGCATTTACGCTGGCACGTGGTATGGGCGAAGGCGTAGCCGCGACGGAATGCGTAAACAGTCTTTCCTCCATCGCTCTGGCTGAGGGCAAAGTCGAACTGGCCGAAAAATACAATCTGGAAGCTCACCAAGCCGCACGACTTGCTTCCTTTGAGGACGGCGAGATTGCCGCTACGTTGATGTCGGGACGAATCGAATTGGCGCGAAAGCACCTTGCGCAGGCTGAGCGGGATTTCACAAAGGTCCTCGACAGACAAAAAGGCGAAAGCGCCCTGCATTGGGAGGCCGAAGCGCGCTTGGCCAAGGTCTACGACGAGGAAGGGCAGGCCGGGAAAGCGGAAGTTGAGTACAAGCGCTCGATCGAGACGATTCAGGCGGCGAGGCATTCCGTGGGCCAGGACGAACTGCGCCTCAGTTTTCTTTCCAGCGCCATCGACTTCTATGATGATTACGTCGATTTCCTGATTCAGCATCATCGCGTCGAAGATGCGCTGCGTATCGCGGACCTTACGCGCTCCCAGACGCTGGTCGAAGGTTTGGCATCCAGCAGCAAATTGCCGGCCGCATCCGCCGCCGGACAATCTCCCCGCGAACTGGCGGGCCAGCTGCACGCCACGCTGCTGGTCTACTGGCTCGGCCAGAATCATTCCTACCTGTGGGTGGTCACTCCCGCAAAGGTCGCGTACTTTCCGCTTCCGGCCAAATCGCAAATCGACCCGACGGTAAAGAGCTATCGCCAGGCCGTCATTGACGGCCGCGATGTGTTGAGCACAGATAACGGAGCGGGCCAGCAACTGTACTCCACGTTGGTTGCTCCGGCGCACACGCTGATCGGGAAAAACGCGCGCGTGATTCTGTTTCCTGCGGAGAGCCTGTACGGGCTGAACTTTGAAACGCTGATCGTGCCCGGCGCGTCGCCGCATTTCTGGATTGAAGATGTCACGTTATCAACGGCGAGCGCGCTGGCGATGCCTCCATCCGCATCGAAACGAATGCCCGGCCAACAAAAGAGTCTGCTACTGGTGGGCAATCCAGAACCGGCCAGCCCAGATTTTCCGCGGCTCGCACAAGCTCCCGCGGAAATGCAGAAAATCTCGAATCATTTCTCACAAGCAAACCGCTACGTACTGGAAGGAACGCATGCCACGCCCGCCTCTTACCTGTCCAACAATCCCGGACAGTTTTCCTATGTGCATTTCGTCACCCACGGGACGGCCAGCCACACGCGGCCGCTGGAATCGGCGGTCATTCTAAGCAAGGAAGGCGATTCGTACAAATTGTACGCGCGGGAGATCGTGCAGCACCCGCTGAACGCCGAGTTGGTGACGATCTCGGCCTGTAACGGCGCGGGCACGCGAGCCTATGCTGGAGAAGGATTGGTGGGGCTTTCGTGGGCGTTTCTTCGAGCAGGGGCACACAACGTGATTGGCGCGCTTTGGGAAGTAAGTGACGCGTCGTCGACGCCGCAATTGATGGATGCGATGTATGCCGGGATCGACAAAGGGCAAGATCCAGCTACGGCACTGCATAACGCGAAGCTCGCTATTCTGCACTCCAGCGGTGCCTCGGTCTTCAAAAAGCCTTTCTACTGGGCGCCATTCCAACTTTATACAGGATCTTGACCGCAACACATCGGTGTCTGGTCGTTGCACATGACTTGAATTTCCTCTAACTTTATTCATCATGTCCGTAATTGTAGAAAACAAGTGAGTTCAGACCGAAGGAACTGATGCCGAAAACACTGCGCGAAGGGTTGCCAGTCATCGCACTGGTAGTTGTAGCTCTCGCGCTGACACTTCCCCTTCTAGTTCACGGGTTGACACCGGGCCACGATCGACGCGTACACGTCGAATATCAACATGAACTGAACCAGCAGATTGACGCGGGCGAATTCTATCCGCGCTGGTTGCCTGGGCTGAATTTGGGGCACGGAAGCCCGATATTTTTTGTGCAGTATCCGCTTCCCTATTTTGTGGCCTGGGGTCTCGGGCATCTGATTCCAAATCACTGGGGCATTTACAGGGAGACTCGAGCCCTTGGCCTCGCGATGGTCTTAGCCACCGTTCTGGGAGCCCTGTTCACCTACGCGTGGTGCCGGACGTTCGTAGATGGTGTGAGTGCGGTGATTGCGTCACTCGTTTTTTTGACGTTACCGTATCTTTTCTGGGTGGATTTATATCTGCGTGCGGCGATTGGAGAGGTCTGGGCATTGGCGCTCTCGCCGTTGGTGTTTTATTTTGTGGAGCGTAGAACGGAATCGCCGCGCCGGTCGTTGGCGGGAGGCGCGTTTTCATTTGCGTTGGTACTGCTATCGCATCTTTTTACTGCGGTCATGCTTGTGCCGCTGTTGTTCGCTTATAACGCATGGCGAGCGGAGCCCACGAAGCGAGTTGCGGCGCTGTTGCAAACTGGGGCCACAGTGGCACTGGGCGTTGCGGTGGCAGGCGTATACACTTTGCCGTTCCTGGCACAACGACACTTTCTGCATCCGGAAAACGTAATTGCGATTTTCGGGGCGAACTATGCGCCGCTCAGTCAAATATTTCCGTTCGACCACTTTATGTTCCCTGGCGACACGCCGGCGTGGTCGCATGTGGCGCATTTCGCGCGGTATTCGGCGGCGATCACAGTATGTTTGATCGGATATGTTTGGTACCACCAGAAACCTAGGGAGTCATCCGTTCTTCGGTTAATTCTGGCTGCTGGTTCCGTCGCGATGCTAGGGCTGACAGTTATGTCGGGTCACATCCCCCTTATCGGCCCGGTTCGCGGGGCATTGGTGATGGAGCCAAGCCTAATTGAGCAACGCGAGCACATTTTCGTTGCTACGTTCCTGACGCTGATCGCGGCGTGTTTGTGTTACTGGTTTTTGTGGGAGCGCACTAGTGGGCGGCGTGCAGAATTGTTTCTGAGCATTGCACTGGTGAGTTATTGGATGACAACACGGTTCAGCCGGATTCTTTGGACTAAAATTAACGCGCTTTCGGGCATTCAATTTCCTTGGCGATTTAATGTAATTCTGGCTCTGGCAACCACGGGCCTGGTGGCACTTGCCGTGGCCAGTCTTAGAAAACAGCCGCTGCGCGAACGGCTGCTGGCTAGCACCCTGTTTGTTGCGGTCTGGGGATTCGCTTCGGCAGGCATCGCGATTGCCGGGCGCGTGAATGAAACATGGAGCACGCCACCCTTCGCAAACGTAGCAGCACGGGACCCGGCTCTCCCGGTTTACGCCGAAATTAAGACCCTCGATGAAACGCGCGAAATCTTTCCGCCGGGGGCGTCGAAGACGCCGCTGAGTGTGATCGTGACTTCTGATAGCGGGGCAGCTGAGCTGACAATGCCTGGTTCCCGTCGAATGGAGCTTCATACGATTTGCGAGACGAATTGCAGTTTCAGGATCGGGCAATTCTACTATCCCGCTTGGCGTGCGCG
>DASXBH010000275.1:0-3299 GCA_036491775.1 Candidatus Acidiferrum sp. | reverse complement strand
CGAATCGCTCCCGGAGTTGTTCCGGGATTTAGATCGCGGCCGTGGCAGGCAACATTCGCACCGGCCTCCGCAAGAGCGAGCGCGATTGCGGCGCCGAGACCTCGGTGCGAGCCAGTAACCAAAGCATTTTTACCGTCGAGTCGGAAAGCGGAAAGGCTCATCGATGTACTCCCCAAGGAAAATGATAGTTCAGGATAAGAAGATTTTGCGTGCTCCCTCACCGTGTTTCAGATCCGGCGCACCAGGCCGCGGTCCGTAGCCTCGGTATTGCGAACCAGCAGCAGCACCAGCAGCATTCCGGTGAAGGGAATCAGGCCGGCGATAATCATAAGCGGGTCGAAGATATGCGTGCCGGTGGAGAGTCGAGCATCGGAAAGCCGGCCGGCCAACAGAAATACGATGATGGTGCCGATGGCCGCGCCGGTTCCGCTCAATCCGCTGACCGACGCGACCGAATCGCTGTAGAACAGGTCGGAAGGCAGCACGTTGGCGATGGTGGTAAACGAGGCGTAGGAGAAAGTAGCCAGGCCAAACAAGAGAGCGAGGAGTCCAAGATTCACAGTGAAGATGGTGGGGATCAGCAGAGTAACCCCGAGACCTCCAAACACTGCGATCGCTTTGCGCGCCTTGCCAATGGACCAGCCACGCTTGATGAGATAGCCGGAAACTCCGCCGCCAAAAAAATTTCCAAGATCGGCCGCGACGAAAGGAATCCACACGGCAATCAAGCCGCTTTTCAGCGAAATGCCTTTGGCCACGAGATAAATGGGGAACCAGTCGGCGATGAAAAAGAAAACCGGGTCGGTGAACGATCGGGCGATGATGGTGCCCCAGGTTTGTGGCAACTTCAGGAGATCGCGCCAGCGCGGCCGAATCTTGTGTGCAGAATCTTCCTCGGCAGTGTCGGCGAGGATCATGTGGCGCTCCGCGTCGCCGATGCGCGGATGCTCCTGCGGTGTGTAATAGAGCCAGCGCCAGGCCAGCAGCCAAGGAATGCCGAGCAGGCCAGGAACGACAAAAGCGGTCTGCCAACCGAAGCGGAAATAAATCCACAGAACGATGAAAGGTGCGATCGCGCCACCAATGGAAGAGCCGCTGTCGAACAAGGCGGTGGCTAATCCGCGCTCGTGCTTGGGAAACCACTCGGAAACCGCTTTAGTAGCCGCAGGCCAGTTGCCGGATTCGGCGGCTCCCAGGAAAAAACGGAAACCTAGAAAAGAGTAAAAGCCGCGCGCCAGCGGCGTAAGCAAGGAAACCAGCGAATACCACGCCACGGTGATGGTCAAACCTCGTTTCGTCCCTACGCGATCCATCAGGCGGCCGCAAAGAGTCTGGCCAATGGAATACGCCGCGCGAAAGGCAATGACGATGGCGGCGTAGTCGGTGTTGGTCCAATGATAGTCGCGCTTGAGAAACGGAGCGAGAAGAGAGAGGGTCTGGCGGTCGATGTAGTTGATCAGCGTGGAGAGGAAGAGAATACCGCCAATCCACCAGCGGAGGTGCGGAATAACGCGGCGCCCGCCGGAATCACCAGGCTGCATCAGGCCGAAGCCGTGAGCGCGGTGAGCGTTGCCGGCGTAAGCAAGGCGGACGACTGGAGGTCGAGATAGACGGTGGCGTTGGAATGGTTCCGCAAGATCGATGAGGGTGCCATCGGACTGATAGGCCCATCGAAACAGGATTTGATGGCTTGTGCTTTGCGGGGTCCGGGAACCACGGCGAGAATTTCCTTTGCTTTAAGAACCTGGCGCACCGACATCGAGATGGCTTGTTTTGGTACAGCTTCGAGATTCTCGAACCAACCTTCCGCGACTTGCTGCAAGCGGCAGGCCTCATCCAAGGCAACGGTGATGTACGGCTTTTCCGTATCAAAATCGGCAGGTGGATCGTTGAACGCGATGTGTCCATTTTCGCCGATACCCAGAAACGCGACGTCGATCGGCGAAGCGGCGACGGCACTGCTGACGCTGCGTATGACTTCGTTGGGATCCTGACTACCATCGAGCAGGTGATATTTGCGGATGCCCGTCTTCGCGATCAGTCGATCCTGAAGAAATTTGCAGAAACTCGCGGGGTGGGTCATAGGGAGACCGATATATTCGTCGAGGTGAAAGAGCTCAACTTTCTCCCAGTCGATATCTGGCGTGGTGGTAAGAGCTTCGAGAAATTCGAATTGCGACGCGGCGCTGGCACCGACGATGCGAGCGCGACCCTGCTCCGCAATGGCACGACGGATCGCAGAAGCGGCTTGGGCAGCCGCGGCCTGGCCCAGGGAATCTCTGTCGTCAAAAACTCTCAAAAGCATTGTTTAATCTCCTGTGCGATAAACGTCGAGAACGTTTCAAAATCCTGCACGAGAACCGTGACATCATAGCAGACGCACGAGGCCGTCTGACTGCAGTTGATAAGGAATTCTGCGGGATCGAAGTGTTGGGCTGACCGTTCGAGAGAATCCGAAGAATCGCGAGAGGACACATGGAAAAGATATTTCTGCTGAGCAACGCCACGGACCGGCGGCAATGGTTGAGCACGAGAACACTAAACGTGTGCGCGTTGTTAGTTGGCCTCGTGCTTTGCCGGCCTTTGGTGAGCACAGCGCAGACCATTCACGTGGATGCGAATCCCAGCCATGTTGCGAATGAATTCAGCCCGCCGTATGCCCTGGGATCGACCGTCGATCGCGTGCCGAGCAATGCCACCGATCCGTTTTTCAAAGCCGAAGCCATTCAAAAAATCTTGTCGGCGGGCTGGGGCGCGATCAGCTATCGACAGAATACCGATTTGTTTGTGCAGGCGTGGCATTGGAACCCCAAGGGCAAGTGGAGCGATCCGGCAGGCAAAGGCTACTTCACCGGCGACGCGAATCCTACGGAGATGATTCGGCATTCCTATGGTTACGCGCTGCAGCACCGCGGCTTCACACGGAATGGCGGATTGGAAGATGAGCTTTTCTCCCGGCTGAACGATGGGGACCTGAATACCTACTGGAAAAGCAATCCGTATCTGACCGAGGCGTTCACGGGGGAAGCGGATGCGCTGCATGCACAATGGGTGGTGATGGACTTGGAGTCCGTACAAAAAGTGGATGCGATTCGCATCGCATGGGCCAAGCCCTACGCAAGAGTCTACGAAGTGCAGTACTGGTCGGGCACGGGCGATGCCATGGACGAGCAGGCTTCCGGCGAGTGGAAGAGATTCGCTGCAGGAGCAATTGAAAATGGGAAGGGCGGAACAGTCACGCTGCGTCTAAATCCGTCCGAGGTTCCCGTGCGGTGGGTGCGTGTGCTGATGAGCAAGTC
>DASXBH010000274.1:0-16711 GCA_036491775.1 Candidatus Acidiferrum sp. | reverse complement strand
CCGAGCAGTTCACAATCTGCCGGTTGTTGGGAAATGACCAGGACCTTTGCAGGGCAGGATTCGTGAGTGACGGCCACTCGCGCCGGGTCACAGAGTTTCAGCGCAATCTGAAAAGAAAAGCAGCTCCCTGAGCCAGGAGCGCTTTGCATTTCGATTTGTCCGCCCATCATCTGAACCAGCAACGAGGAAATGGACAGGCCCAGGCCGGTGCCGCCAAATTCGCGAGTGATGGAAGCGTCTGATTGCTGGAACGATTCGAATATTTTCTGGTGATACTCGGGCGCGACACCGACGCCCGTGTCGCGCACCTCGAAGCGCACCAGCACGCCTCGATCCTCGTGTTGGAGCGCAGTAATCGTTAAGCCAACTTCACCTCGTTCCGTAAACTTCACGGCGTTTCCTAACAGGTTGATCAACACCTGACGCAGGCGGGTTGGATCGCCTTGCAGCCATTCCGGTAAATCGCCGCGCACCGCCCATCGCAGGTCCAGGCCTTTTTGCTGTGCGCGCACCATCACCGGATGCAGGGCATTTTCGACGCAATCCAAAATGGAAAACGGAATCGACTCGAGTTCAACGTTGCCACTTTCAATTTTGGAGAAGTCTAAAATTTCACTGATGATCTCTAACAACGATTCCGCACAGCCTTTTACCGTGCTAAGGCACTCTCGCTGTTCGGCGGTCAGTTGGGTGTCCAAGGCCAGCTCAGTCATGCCCAAAATTCCGTTGAGGGGTGTGCGAATTTCGTGACTCATATTGGCGAGGAACTGGCTTTTCGCCTGGTTGGCGGATTCCGCCGCACGTTTTGCCTCGAGAAGCCGCTGTTCGGCCGCACGCCGGGCGCTGATATCCTCTACGACGCCAACGTAGCCTGCCGGAGTGCCGTCGGGAGCATGCAGAGCCCGCGACTGCCAATACACCCAATTGGTGTTTCCGTCGGGAGTCAGAAAGCGGACGTCATCTTGCATCTCGAGCCCCATCTCGATTCCCGACTTCCACACCCGCGCCAGTTGGTCGCGATCGTCGGGGTGAACGGAGTCCAGCCAATGCAAACCGAGCGAAGCATCCGGCGCGCGCCCCATCAATTCACAAAGACGTTGATTCACATAAATGAAATTGCCGCGAACGTCGGCGCGAAAAATGCCGATGGGGGCGGCGACGCTCAGCGTTCGAAACAATTCCTCGCTTTCACGAATGGCTTTTTCGGCGGCCATGCGGCGGCTGACATCAACATAAATCGAGAATTGTCCGAGGGATCTTCCGTGATCCAGCAATGGCGCGGTGAACACTTCCACGTCCAACAGTTCCCCGTCGCTCTTCCTCAGCCTGGTGGTGTGGCGTTTCGCCGCCGGCTGCTGGGTCACACCAGAGTGTCGCTCGCGGAAGACTGTTTCGTGAGTTGTGTCACCCGAATCGAAAAGTACCGCCAGAGACTTATCCGTCAGTTCCGCTTCGGAATAGCCAAACATGCGGCGAAACGTGGGATTGGCCTGGCGAATCCGGCCATCGCCGGTTTCCGAAACAATTCCGACGGGAGCCGCTTCATTCAACGCGCGAAACAGTGTTTCACTCTCCGCGAGCAAGCGCTC
This sequence comes from Candidatus Acidiferrum sp., assembly GCA_036491775.1. GTDB lineage: Bacteria > Acidobacteriota > Terriglobia > Acidiferrales > UBA7541 > Acidiferrum. Next base: position 15,122 of record DASXBH010000274.1, on the reverse strand, counting down.
CGCCTGGAGACGGTCGGCGATTTCATGCCGCAGCTCTGCGGTTCGCTCACCAACCCGCTGTTCCAATCCCTCGCGAGATTGTTGCAGTTCACGGTCGCGAGCTTCGATAGCGTCGAGCATATCGTTGAAGTCCTGGCCCAGGTGAGCCAACTCCGGAACTCCCGACTGCGGAGCACGCGTTGCATAGTTCTTTTTCTGGGTCACTTCCCGGGCAACGCGGGCGAGCTGCTGAATCGGTCCGGTAACGGAATTCCTGAAGAGCAAGGTGAGTAGATAAATCACCAGCAGCGTTGCGCAAAACACCGGAACCGAGAGAATTTCAGCATGGCGCGTTTCCTCGCGCATGTCGCCAAGTTCGGCCTGCAGCGCAATGTTGCCAATCTTCCGGCCGCGCAGAAAAATGGGTTGGCTGAATAGCAGCCTGTCGGTCGCCCAGCGAGCGCCGGGAATAAGCGCATCAGAGGCAAAGAGAGTTGGTCCGGGAGAACCCGGCCGGCGGTAGGAAGCGATGAAACTGCCATCGGACCGGGAAAGCACGGCTTGCGAGATGTGCCGGCGGGTTTCCAGAGCTTGCAGCAGCTTCGTACCTTCAACGGGGTCGTCGAAGACTAGCGCCGCGGCACTGCTGGTGCCAATCAAATCTGCGGCGGACTGAAGTTCCTCCACTTTGTGTTCGCGAATCAAGCTTTGGTTGTAGAGCAGGAAAATAGCGAGCGCGGCAAACAGGCCGATGCTGCTGGTGCTCATGGTCAGGATGAGCAAACGATGGCGAAGCGAAATGTTTTGCGTCAAGCGCACGCTAGCCGCCCGCTCCATTTTTGCCGCGCACCACCCTCTTGGCCATTTCCAGCAAGCGGGCATCGATTCGCAGACCCGCGTTGCGAGCCGCAGCCAGATTTACGCGGAATTGAAAGGTATTGTTGGCCTCGGAAAGTTCAATCACTCCACCGGTGTCCACAAACCCACGAGCTTCTCCGACGGTGAGGACCGCATGTCCTCTGACCGACTCAAGAACTCTGGAGACGATAGCGTTGGAAGAATCGCCGAAGATGATCACCTGACAGTGGCTAGCCTCGGCCTCCTTCTGCATATTGAGCACTTCGACTCTCCTGCCGCCGATGATTTCGCCCCGCATTTGCTCAGCTAGGGCGTAGCTCAACCAACGATTCCCAAACACACAAAGACGGAAGGTTTTGTCGCTTTGCGGGGTATTCGCGGGCCAATCCACAAATCCAACCACCCGGTCCAAGTAGCTGGCTCTGGCCAACTCGTCGGGAGGAATAGCTTGAGCGCGGGCATACGGGCTAGAAAGGCACACAAGGAGCGACAGGCTCGCTAGCAGCGGTGCATGCATCAAGACGGAGGGCTGGCGCATAGCAACTTAGCAACTCAACGAAAGGCAAATGCAGGACAAGCGCCACTGAAGAGCTGATCTTTCTCATAATTTGAGCTGGGAATTTGCGACGAACTCCTGGTTGTTCCTAACGCCCTTAAACTTCACGGCTCAGGATGGATACATCATCTAAATGAAGGGAAATGACTTGTTGGCTTCGTATCGCGCCTTAGAATCCCGAGGCGCTTCGCCATTCCTCGGCCGCGAGCCGTCCGGAGCAAGCCTCGCTGACTACACCAGAACATTTGGAGCGAGAGTGGAGTTCGTGTTTGGACCATGTGTGCCGGAGGCGGATAAAGTGACGCTGAAGACGGGCGCGGCCAGCGAACGACAGATTGCGCGGGTCGCAAATCCGTCACCTGGTCCTCTAACTACCAGTACTATCTACGGCTTGCAGACGAGGCAAAAGACAGTTCTAAGGTAGTTCTTTCACGCACAGAGAAAAATTACGTTAGCAAATTGAGGGCCGAATAAGCCAAGTCACTTCAGGTCAAGGAGTTAGCCTCGCTTTTATGTGGTAATGGACTTGCCATGTCTAAATGGGAGTTGAAAGTAAAGCAATTCAAATGTATGAGATGTATTGGAGTTTGGCGACGAGACAAAAGATTTGTCCAGTTATTCATTGCTGCCCGCCCCGTTTGCTTCCGTTTAACCTAGTCAGCTGTGTAGCCGCTTGTGGCACTAGAAAGCAGCTCCCGCCGGGAGCGAAGTGTATGTCGAAGACAGCGCAGATATTCGGAAATTCTTCAGCACGGTCGAATCGCGGTCACTTGGGAGTCCAGCCTCAATGAGCGCAGCATCTGTCGTAGTAGAAAAAGAAGCAAAGCCGCAGGGCCCGCCCTCGCGATGGAGCGATCGGCTGCGCGCCTTGCGCAACATTCCACCGCTCTTCCGGATCGTCTGGAAGTCTGCGCCTAGAGTTGTCGCCTCCAGCTTGTTTTTCCGCGTGACGGCCGCGCTGATTCCCGTGGCGATGTTGGCGGTCACCAAAGTCATCATCGACTCGATCTACCAGCTCACTTCGCAACACAAACCGCTTCCTCACCTATTTTGGTGGATGGTAGGGCTGCAATTTGCTTTGGCCAGCTTGGCGACCATCTTGGCGCGGTTGGTGGACTTCTGCGACAACGTGCTGGCCGACAAGTACACGCGCTACATCAGCACGCAGATTATGGAGCACGCCGCGCAGTTGGACCTGGCTTCGTACGAGGACCACGAGTTCTACGACAAGCTGGACCGTGCGCGAGTGCAAGGCACCGACCGCATCGGGATGATCCAGTCCAGTGGACGGCTGGTGCAGGAAGTCATCATGACCGCCAGCTTGGCGGCTAGCATATTTTTCTATTCTCCCTGGATTCTGCTGGCGTTGATCGTGTGCGTAGTGCCGGCCTTCCTTGGGGAAACGCATTTCGCTTTCCTCGGATACTCGCTGAATTTCAATCAGACCACTGCGAAACGCGAAATGGAATATCTGCGAATCCTGGGAGGAAGCAAAGAAGGCGCCAAGGAACTGAAGCTTTTTGGATTGGCGTCGCACCTGGTGGGCCGCTACACCGAGCTTTCGAATGAGCTGCATCGCCAAACGGTCAGCCTGCAAAAACGCAAGTTGATGATGGGCGCGGCTCTAACGCTCCTGGGCACGCTGGGGTATTACGGCACGTACGCGTGGGTAATCTACGAAACAGTGATGGGTAGATTGACACTGGGTACTCTGACCTTTTTGGCCGGTGCGATTGGCGGAGCCAGCACCAACATCCAGGCAATCTTCACCACCTTCTCGAGTATTGCTGACCAAGCTCTTTTCTTGACGGATTTGCTGGAATTTTTCCAGATGAAGCCGCGCATAGTTTCGAAGCCGGGAGCGCTAGCTGCCCCGCGGCCTATTCGCCAAGGTTTCGAGTTCAAAAACGTTTCGTTCTCGTATCCGGGAAATCCGCGGCCAGTGCTGAGCGACATAAATTTCAAATTGGCTCCGGGCGAACGCATCGCTTTGGTCGGCGAGAACGGACAGGGCAAGACGACCATCGTCAAGCTCTTGACCAGACTTTACGACGTGACTTCCGGGCAGATCTTGTTGGATGGGGTCGATATTCGCGAGTACGACATCGAGGATTTGTGGCGCGAGGTTGGCGTAATCTTTCAGGATTTCATGCGCTATGAGATGACCGCGTCGGAAAACATCGCCATTGGAAGAATCGAAGAGCGGGGCAACTCGTTCCGGATTCGAGCGGCGGCTTTGAAGAGTCTAGCCGACGATGTGATTCATCAACTGCCGAAACGCTACGACCAGGTACTGGGCTCGCGGTTCGAAGGCGGGATCGAACTTTCTGGTGGCCAGTGGCAAAAGGTGGCGTTGGCGCGCGCGTACCTGCGCGACGCGCAATTGCTGATTCTGGACGAGCCCACGGCGGCTTTGGATGCGCGTTCTGAGCATGAAGTGTTTCAACGCTTCGCGGAATTGACGGCAAACAAAATGTCTTTGCTGATATCGCACCGCTTTTCGACGGTGCGGATGGCCGATCGCATTTTGGTGCTTGAAGACGGAAAGATCGCGGAGCAAGGCCCGCACAACCAATTGGTGAAAGACGGCGGGCGCTACGCGGAGATGTTCGAACTTCAGGCAGCAAATTATCGTTGAAGGACTGAGGAGCACGAGAAATATATGGCTACACCAAATCAATATGCCTCAGACTTAAGTCAGTTGGCCAACGTACTGCCGGTGTCGAAGGTAGAACTCGACGCTATTCAGATCAAACCCCAAGCCTCGGAAAGGCCTGAAGACGTGGATCAAGCTGCTCAACTGCTCGCTACCGCCTGCATGGAGGCGCGCTCCTGGAAGGCTGCGGCAGAAAAACAGAATTCAGAAGTATTGGAAACGAAATGGGAAGACGCGGATAAATCGCTTCGTGCGGCGTGCGCACGCTTGCGTAGTTTGAAGCGCATCACGGCGGATAGCGCGCGGCGATTGTTGGAGAGTGAAGCGCTGTTGCACACGGCTCTTCAGGAAGTGCAGCAGGAGTTGCGCCCCGCGGAGAAGTTGCCACACGTGGACTTGAGTGGAACAGGCGGTGTACCCCGGGCTTACGCGGCGGGCGACAGTTTTCTGCGAGCGGTTAAGTACGAAGTGGATAAAGATGCTCTGGTCACATATTTGAACGGCGTGCAGCAGAATGTGCCGTTTCAAACCCCGGAGCTTTGGGCGCTAAAGCCGATGATGCTGCTGGCGCTGACCGAACGCGTCAGCGTGCTGGCCGAGCAATGCGACGGCTCTTTCCAAACTTCGCAAAGCGAGTCCGCAGCTACACCGTCGAAGACCGGTGAAGTCGGAATGGCCACGCTGCTTACTTGTCTGAAAGAGCTATTCGAACTGGATTGGGAGCAGATGTTCGAGCAAGTCAGCGTCACGGAAGAAATCTTGCGCGAGGATCCGCACGGGACTTATACGCGGATGGATCCGGAGAGCCGTGGTGTTTACCGGAACGTGTTAGCCGAGTTGGCCGATCATTCGACGAAAACTGAGCAGGAAATTGCGCGGACCGCTGTCGAAATGGCTCGCGGACCTCATGCCGCTCTCAGCGAACGAGCCGAAGAGCGCAGATCACATGTGGGCTACTACCTGGTGGGCGAGGGAGCCGCGGCACTCAAAGAGGCAGTTGAGTACAAGGCGCCCATTGCCGACCGCGTAAAGGAAAGCATTCTGCGCCATCCCAGCGCGTTTTACTTCACGGGAATCGGCGTGCTGACGGTATTGGTAATCGCGCTATTCATCGCCATTCCCGGGTTGCGAGCATTCCACTGGTACGAACTGGCGCTGCTGTTGCTTCCAGCGCTGGAGTGCGCTGTGGCCACGATGAATTTTATTACGACGTCATTTGTACCTCCGAGAAAAATCCCCCGCATGGATTTCTCGGAAGGAATTCCTGCCGATAGCACCACCATGGTCGTAATTCCGATGCTGTTGGGTAGCGAAGAGCAGGTTAAGCATGCGGCGAGGGATCTCGAGATCCGGTATCTCGCCAACCGCGATGCGCATCTGCATTTCGCGTTGCTCACCGATCCACCAGACTCGGTGCAGGAATTTGACGAAAAAGACGCGCTGGCCGCGGTTTGTTCGAAGCTAATCGACGATTTGAACGAAAAGTATGCTTCTGATGGGAAGGGATTGTTCTACCACTTCCATCGCAATCGTTCCTACAACGCTTCCGAAGGAATCTGGATGGGTTGGGAGCGCAAGCGCGGAAAACTACTCGATCTGAATAATTTTCTACTCGGCAAGAACGACAATTTCGCGATTCGGCACGGCGATCTTTCGCTGCTCCCGAAGGTACGTTACGTAATCACCCTGGACCTGGATACCCAGTTGCCCAAGGATTCCGCTCGTAAGCTGATTGGGGCTATGGCCCATCCGCTGAATCGTGCGGTGATTGATCCGGTTTCTAACATTGTTGTTGAAGGCTACGCGATTCTGCAGCCTCGGGTGGAGATCAGCGTAAAGTCCAAGAATCGCTCGCGACTCGCAGGTATTTTTTCCGGCGACGCGGGATTCGACATTTATACCCGGGCAATTTCCGACGTTTACCAGGATCTGTTTGGCGAAGGCATCTTTGCGGGCAAAGGCATTTACGAAGTAGAGGCATTCCAGCAGGTTTTGGATCGCCGCCTTCCTTGCAACGCGGTTCTCAGTCACGATCTGATCGAAGGCGCGTACGCACGAGTAGGTTTGATTTCAGATGTGGAAGTCATCGACGATTATCCTTCGCACGTGAGCGCCTATAGCCGCCGCAAGCATCGCTGGGTGCGCGGTGACTGGCAGATTATCTACTGGCTGATGACGAAAGTCCCGGACCACTCCGGGAAAATGGTGCACAACCCGATCAGCCACGTTTCCCAGTGGAAGATTGTCGACAATTTGCGGCGCAGCTTGACGGAATTTTCGCTCTTTCTCTTGCTGATGACCGGCTGGTTTATGACCCCAGCCAGGGCGCTGTATTGGACGTTGGGAACATTGGCGATTATTTTGTTTCCCACCGTACTGCAGACCGCCGTGTCGCTGATACGAGCCGCCAAGGCACGCTGCTTTGCCGCCTGTTGGAAAAACATTCTGGTGGACTTCTCGAATTCGCTCGCGACGCTGGTGTTCCGCTTGGCGCTGCTTTTCCATCAGAGCCTGGTGACCATGGATGCCGTTGTGCGCACCATTGTGCGTATGGCGGTGACGCGCAAACGACTGTTACAGTGGGAAACCGCGGCTGAATCAGAATCGCTGACGCGCAAGCAAGATCCCATCGAGCTGTATCTGATGTGGATTCCATGGATTTGCTTCGTGCTCGACCTAGTCGTGGTTGTACTTCGCCCAACGTCGATCATTATTGCTCTGCCGTTCCTCGCACTATGGGGATCTTCCAAGGCAATATGTGAGTGGCTGAATCTTCCTTATTGGACCACCAGCACCCGGCTCAGCGGGAGCGACCGGGACCTGCTGCGCGGCACTGCTTTGCGGACGTGGCGCTTCTTCCGCGAATTCAGCAATGCGGAAGACAACTGGCTGATTCCAGACATCGTGCAAGAAGGCGGTTTGATCGCGAATCGCATATCGCCTACCAATATTGGTTTCATTTTCAATTCCAGACTGTCGGCGTATGACCTGGGATGGTCGACGGTAACGGAATTCCTGACCGACACCGAGAACACCTTCGATACCATGCGGAAAATGCCCAAGCATAATGGGCATTTGTACAACTGGTACGACACCATCACGCTTCAGCCAGTTCCGCCACGCTTTGTTTCCACTGTGGACGACGGCAATCTGGTCTGCTGTTTGTGGACCCTGAAACAGGGCTGTCTGGAAGCCACGCGCGAACCAATATTCCGCAAAGCGTTTTGGCAGGGCGTCTGCGATCACCTGGAAATGGTTTTGGAAGTGCTCTCACAAAACCGGGCCGGCAGGCATTTGGTGCTGATGACGGAGGGATTGCGTCTCAAGGTTCGTTCCTTTGGGCGTGGAGGGTCGGCCGATTGGCCAAACGCGCTTCCGAATCTTGCCGCAGACGTCGCGGAACTACAAAAGCAAATCTTGAGTGCTGACGTCGGCGGGGACGCCAAGTGGTGGGTGCGCGAGCTATCAACCAGAATCACCAGCTTGCAAGAAATGGTGACTAATTTTGCGCCATGGCTAGCGCCGCAATTCGGGCCATACCGGCGACAGCTTGCGGCTCAAAGTCCCTTCTGGGTCGAGAGCCTGTCACTGGAATCGTTGCCGCACGTCCAAACCGTCCTTGAGAAGAGGATTCAGGAAATTCTCGCGAGCGAGGCTACCGATCAGGAAACACGTACTGCTATGGAGTTGCTACGTGCGGCGCTCTCGAGTTCCGCTGACATAACCCGGAAGACAACCGATCGGCTCGCCGCTCTGGCCGCAACCGCCGAAGCCGCTGCCAAGGAAATTGATTTCGGCTTCTTCTACAATCCGGCCAAGAAGCAGCTGTCGATTGGCTTTGATGCAGAGAAAAACGGCCTGCACGAAGCGCACTATGATTTGTTGGCGTCCGAGGCGCGCGCGGCAGTTTTCGTAGCGATTGCCAAAGGCGAAATTCCCCAAGCGGGCTGGTTCCAGTTGGGACGGCCACGCAAGACTTACAAAAAGGCGGGCGTACTGCTTTCCTGGACCGGCACCATGTTCGAATATTTGCTGCCGTCACTCTGGATGAAGAGCTACCCAAACACGCTGATCGAACAGAGTTCGAAGACCGCAGTGCATGCGCAGAAGGACTTCGCCACGGCAAAATCTGTTCCTTGGGGCATCTCGGAGTCTTCCTGCAGCGACCGTAACCCCGACACGCATTATCGCTACCACGCGTTCGGCCTGCCCAGCTTGGCGTTGAGCCGGCCGGAAGGCGACGATCTAGTTATTTCGCCGTATTCGGCGTTTCTGGCGTTGCTCGTGGATGCGCCCAGCGCCGCCAAGAATCTTCGTGAGATGAAAACGAAAGGCTGGGTCGGCGCATACGGCTACTACGACGCGTGCGACTTTACGCCTTCGCGCATGAGCAACGGGCGTAACCACGAAATGGTGCGCTGCTGGATGGCCCACCATCAAGGCATGATTCTGGTTGCCGCTGCCACCGTGCTTGGCGAAATGTCCATGCAGCGCCGGTTCCATGCGGAACCGATGGTCGCTGCTGCGGAGAGAATCCTGCAAGAGAAAGTGCCGCGCACACCTGCGCTGGAACTGGAAGCAACGGAAAGCCAAGCGGAGCTTCCGATTACTCCATCGAACCCGCCACAGCAAGCTTTAATGCCGGCTGGCTAACGATTGCGCCGGCAGCATAATTTCTCATTCTACAAACTGTAAGTTAGCGTGTAGGATGGGCAGCGGCCGCCGCGTTGGGATGCGTTGGCGAATTGGGATCGACCTTAAATCCGGCGCGATCCATACCGCGCTGCGCTTCGGAATTCTTCATAAACGTATCCCACACAAAAGAGCTGCGGGCATTTTCAGCCATCACCATGGTAATGCCGGTGTCGATACCCACAACATCCGTGTCGTACCAATCGTTCAGCGGATTGAAGGCGTCGACGAAGCCGTATTGCGTCCAGCCATCCTTACCGTAGCGATCCTTTATGGTGCGCAGCACCCGCATCGAGGCTGCCGGTAAAAATGCCAGCGAGCCTCCAGCGGCGCAAGGAACCACGCTGCCGTCGATGGGCCCAGTTTCCGGCGGGCCGCCCCACGCCACGTATCCTTTCCGTGAATCGGAAGCGGTGATGCCCCACAGATCGTCGCTGTAATCGGGAAACTGTTTTGACAGGTCGAGACAGAAGCGCCGATGCGCATCCGTGGCCAGAATCGAATTCTGGAAATAGTCGGTGTAGCGATCGCGCTTGCCGCGGAAATCAAACCAGGCTTGCGAATATTGGTGGATAAAGAGCGGCGCGAACGATCCGATATAACGAATGCCGTCGTATTCGAAGGTAGTTCGTTTCCAGGCGTTCCAGGCTTCGGCGGGCAAAGGATGCGAGTACGAGCCGAGTCCCAGCAGGTACATCATCATCATTTCGCTGTAATCGCCCCAGCGGTATTGAAGAAATCCACCTTCGGGTGTCCAGCCGTGCGGCAGGATCGGCGTATCTTCCGAAAGCCAATTCCAATCGACGCGGTTGAAAATCTCGTGTGCCAGTTCGCTGATCTCCGTATGGTTAAAATGCTGACGACAGGTAAGGACGCCGCAGAGCAAAATAGCCGTATCCACGGAAGAAACTTCAGAGTCCCACAGTCTTTCGCCGGTGTTGATGTTGGCAAAGTGATAGAAAAAGCCACGGTGATTCGGCAATTTCTTCCACAGGAAGCGCATCGTGTTCAGTGCGCGCGCTTCCGCCGCGGGACGAAAAACGTAGCCGCGTTTTTCGCCGATACACAGCGCGGTGAGGCCGAATCCAGTGGCAGCAATGCTTCCCAATTCGCTCGTTACCGGATTGCGGGCGTTGCAGCGGTCCAGCACGATGCCGGTTTCCGGATGAGCTTGGCCCCAGAAAAACTTGAAACTGGCCATCTCCAGTTCATCCAGGAAGGATTCATCTGCGGCGGAGAATGGATTCCCCTTGGCAGGAGGCGCAATCGCGGGCGCCGGTGCGGACGCTTGTTGGCCGAACATTTGCAATTCCGTCAGCGGGTTCATGCCCAAGATGGGTAAACCTGCGGCCAAGCGCGCAGTATTCTTTAGCCATGCGCGGCGCGAAAGTCCGTGCACGTTCATTTTCTTTCTTCTTTGCATCTCTATTCAATTATAGACACTCTTGCCGCAGAGAGAAGCCGATATGCCTCGGAATACACCTGGGAGAGGGTATGGTGAGTCCCGAAAGCACTGTACCGGACGATATAGTCGAGTCTGCCTTGATTTGAAAGGTGGCGCAGTATACGTTGGGAAATGGGGATGACGCGCAAACGCAAACTAGTGATCTGGGGTGCAGTGCTTGGCACCATCGCCGTGGTGGCCGCTGCCACTTTACTGGCGATATGGCAACGCAAGCGACACAAGCCGATTACCATCCGCGGCGCGGTGCTGAAACAAGATAGCGATCCCCGGAAGCAGTCTCCCATCGAAAATGTGGAAGTGCATGCGGCCGATGGAACGGCAGTCCGCGACGGGAAAAGCGACTTCATAGGCGGCTTCGCGCTCACTTTGCCAAAGGGTGTAAAGCTTGGAACTCCGGTTAAGCTCACCTTTCACCATCCGGATTTTCAACCCCTGGAGCTGAGTCAACCGCTCAGCGACAAAATACTCGTTGTTCACATGATTCCGCTGCATGGCGAAGTGGAAGCTGCACTGAATCAGGCCGAAACGAAGGTCGGAAACGTCGTGGTGCGCTATTCCACGGAGACGATGCGCACCGAGAACATCGGCAGCGCGGTCAAAACTTTTCAAGTCACCAATGACGGCAACGTTCCCTGCAACAACCGTCCCCCGTGTTCGTCCGATGGCAAGTGGAAGGCTTCCATGGGATCCGCTTCTCTGGACGCGGGCGAAGGCAACTTCTTCCGCGACGCGCGCGTTTCTTGCATCGCGGGGCCCTGCCCTTTTACTCGCATTGATACCGACGGTTTTTCTCGTGGCGGCCGCAACATTCGGGTTTCGATAAGAAATTGGTCGGACACCACCACATTTTTGTTACAGGCGGAAGTCTTTCGCTCGCAGTTGGGAGACGTCACGCGCCGCGTCTATCCGGTAATTTTCGGCCGCGCATTGAACTTCACCTTGCCTTCGACAGCCCAAGGTCCATCGATCGAAGCGGACCTGAACGGCTCGTTCATCGTGTTTCCCTTGGGACCCAATCCCATCTTGAGCTGGGCCAATTGCCAGGTGCGCGTTGAGAAGAATGAGGCCAAGGATTATCGCTGCGAGTTGAAGCCTGACTACGGCTTCCGCTGATCGCAACAACACCGGTCGGCCGCTAGACTACTTGCACGACTTTCCACTTTACGCCGCTGGACCTCGCCACTATCATGCGGCACGCCCACGCTGCGCTAAATTCGGCTGCCCAGCCCGAGGCGTTTGAAGAAGAGGATACCGATGGCACTCATGTCGCGATTCTTTGTGGTCTCTTTCTTCGCCTGCATCGCAGTGTTGGCGGCGAGTTCCCTTCCTCAACACATTGGGACGCCGCAAGACATCCCCGCACACGCTTTCAGCAAAGCTACGATTGTCTATGTGAGTGACTTCGAACTAGATGCCGAGAATGTGAAGGTGGATAAGGGGGGCATGGTGGGCCAAGCGCGTCCGGGAATTCTTGAACGGCCACGCAAAAAAGAGCAGCGGGACCCGGAGACTCAGGCCAGGAAATTGGTTGATTTGATGTCGAAGAGCTTGGTGGAAGATCTGCAGAAGGAAGGATACAAGGCCCAGCGTCTCGCTCCGGGAGAGCCACAGCCATCATCCGGCGCGTGGGTGCATGGCGTGTTCACCGAAGTCGATGAGGGCAGCCAGAGGCGCCGCGCGGTCATCGGATTTGGCAGTGGCGCGGCAAGAATGGATCTGTATGTGACACTAACCGATCTGGCGAAGCCGGAAAAGCCACTCTACGACGCGCCTAAAGAAGACAAAAGTGACAAGAAGATGGGCGCGGTGATTACCATGAATCCCTATGTGGCGGCAGCAAAATACGTAATGGAAAAAGACGCTTCGGAGAAAACGGTGAAAAAGACCGCGAAAGAAATTTCGGAGCAAGTAGCGAAGAATCTCACGCAACCGCAATCAACCGCCGTTACGAAATAGAATTTACTGGCGCCAAGGGCGAACTATTCCATTTCAAATGTGACGTAAGTCAATTTTCCGTTGCGCTCTACCTGCATGGCGGTGCCATCGCCGGGCTTGAGTTTACCGAATTCCATTCGCAAATTCTCCACACTGGTAATCGGCACGCGATTCAGCGCATGAATCACATCGCCCTCGAGTAGCCCGGAGTCGACCGCCAGACGATTGGCGACCGTCGAAGCCACCACCACCCCTGTCGGAACGCGAAGGCCATCCAAGAGTTCCGCAACCTCCGGAGTAACGGTGATGCCCACGATCCCCAATCTTGGTATCAGATCTTTTTTAGGATCAGCCATATCGGCCAGCCGGCTGGGCTCGTTGTGAGGCTCGTAAATCGGCACACTCAGATCGAGTTTCTTGTCTCCGCGCAGAACCTGCAATTTCGCGGAGTTGCCGGAATTCAGTAAATACAGGCTCAACGCGAACAGCGGCACGTTATCGACCGGGAAACCGTCGATGCCGATGATGACATCCTCAATTCTGAGGCCGGCGTGTTCCGCCTGGCTTCCGGGATAGACATCGGAAACGATCACACCGACCTCCGTCGCGAGGCCCAAGCCCTGCGCCAGATCAGGCGTGAGCGATTGCAGTTCGGCGCCAATCGTGCGCCGACGCACTCGTCCATATTTGCGAATTTGCTCGTAGGCATATCGGACGATACCGCTGGGAATGGCGAATCCGATTCCTTCGTTGCCACCGGATTGCGTGTAGATAAACGTATCGATGCCCACCACGCTGCCCTCGGCATCCACGAGCGGCCCGCCACTGTTGCCTGGATTGATAGCCGCATCGGTTTGGATGTAAACCATGGGCTCGTCGACATTCGGTTGGCGCAGCACTGAACTGATCAGGCCAAAGCTGACGGAGTTCTCCAAGCCCTCGGGACTTCCGAACGCCAGCACCACTTGGCCTTTTTCGATCTGATCGTAGCGGGCCAAGGGAAGCGTGGGTAACCCTGTGGCCTCCACTTTGAGAATCGCGATGTCGATCAGCTTGTTAAAGCCGACAATGCGCGCGGGAAGAATACGGCCGTGAGACTTCAGCAATGCCGTTGGTTGAGAACTTTCGACGACTGGCGGCGTGAGCACGACGCGCACACGGTCTGCGCCACGCACCACGTGATAGTTGGTCACAATGTGGCCATCAGACTCGATGATGAAGCCGGAACCTAGGCTACGTTCGCGGCCCACGGCGGTGGAACCGTGCTCGTCCTCGTCGCTAGCGGAGCCATAGCCGGTGACCAGCACTTCGACTACAGAAGGCGAGACGCGCTTCACCAGGCTCTGAAACGAATTGCTCATCAGGCGCATCGCATCAGTAGTTTTTTCGTTCCCCGGTGTTTGGCCCAACGCCGGTAAGCCAAGAACGCAGCCGACGGGGATGAGGGCTAGAAAGGCGCCTAAGAATCTCGCGACGCGCAAATTTTTGAACGAATGTTGGGTTGTCACGATAGTTCGCCTTTCGGGTGCAGCGGCAGACTTGCTGCGTCAGATGGTTCGGGAGCGTCGACCTTGTCCACGCCCCGTTTCAGACGAACCCGCAGCCAGGAAAGGTAAAAATGCTGCTGTGAAAAAGGGGCGGGACATCAAGGCTCTGGCTCTCTTGCTTGTTCGTCTGCCAATTCGTTGGTTCGGCGACGGGATAATTCCCCGTAAAAACATCTGAATTGCACAAGCAGAATGGTGCGCGGAATGTATACCGAGCCCTGGGCTCTGTCAATCGCAAACGGCTCCGGGCAGGCGCCCGGCTCCTCGTAAAAAGCTACGATTGTGGCCAAGGTCCGCACGAGGCGGGAGACAAGCCCTGGTATCAATTCAACGAGAATCCAACTCCGCCGGAGCCGAGGTTTCTTGATCCTTCAGGTCTTCTGGCGGAGCGCTTTCCAGCGCGCGACTCCAACACGGTTCTCGGTCCAGACAACCGGTTCTGCGAAGAAAATCGACGTCCATGACGGCACCGTCCTGCAACCAGTAGGGATTTTGCCGTTCAAAATAAATGCTGGCAATGTGTGTTGCGACCAACGGAGAAAATTGCGATTGACAGTCTTCCGAAGAGCCATGGTGGAAGGCCACAGCCTCAATGACGTTGTCTGGCAGGCCCCACACACCCAACAAATACGCCCCAACTTCGGCGTGGCGGCAGCCAAGCACCTCACTTTCAGCAACCAGCAGATTCGTTCCGCCATTTTTGACTAGCGTGAGGACTTCGCCGTATTTTTCACCAGCAGCAGAGGCCAGGATAAGCTTGCCGACATCATGCAGCAGGCCAGCCGCAAAACAGTCATCTTCGACGCGCTGTGTGGCTTTTTCCAGACTGGCAATTCTTTTCGCATAGCTTCCTACAGCCAGGCTGCGCCGCCAAAAATAGTCGACGTCTGCCTCGCTTAGCAGCTTCGTCTGAAACTTACTAAATATGTGGCTGGAAACAACCAGCGCCTTGATGATGTCCAGCCCCAGAAGTTGAACCGCGTTCGCCGGGTTCGAAACCTGCACCCGCAAACCAAAAAAGGGGGAATTGACGAGTTGCAGAATCTTAGCCGTCATGGCCATATCCTCGGATACGAGCCGGCCCACCGTCGCCATGGAGGGATTGCTCTTGTTGATTTCGTTGGTAAGTTTTACGTAGAGAGTAGGAAGGCTGGGAAGAGATTCTAGCCTCGATACCAATCCCCGTAGTTCCGGGTTCTGGATTAATCCTCTCACCGCAAAGGCACATCCAAGACGCCGTTTCAGCTCGTCGGTTTTGCAGGGCTTGGAGAGAAATTGATGAGCGGGATTAATTGACTTGAGAATCGTTTCTTTGTCAGCCTGGCCGGACAGCACGAATCGCAGGCAGCGAGGATACCGCTGTTTTACCTCCTCCAGAAGTTGCGCGCCACTCATCACCGGCATTCTCATGTCTGTAACCATCACGTCGAAAGG
>DASXBH010000273.1:0-4374 GCA_036491775.1 Candidatus Acidiferrum sp. | reverse complement strand
TCGTACTCAAAACGACTGGCGGCGGCACCATGAACGTTTTGCTCGATGACGACACCAAGGTGCAGCAGCCGAAGGGCCTTGGCATTCGCAAAAAACAGATGTCTGCTGCGGTGTTGATTCCCGGCCTGAAGATTTCGGTTGACGGCACAAGCCAAGATGACACGCACGTCCTTGCCAAATCCGTTACCTTCGATGGCGACGATTTACAAACGGCCGAGATGATCCAGGCCGGTCTAAACCCCACCGAACAGAAAGTAGCCACGAATCAGCAGAACATTACGCAAAACGTGCAGAACATCGATGCGAATAAGCAGAACATCGACGCCAACAAGCAGGATATCGCTTCCAACAAGACGACCATTGACGAAAACGCCGCGGAAGTCAGCCAGCGCTTCTCGGATTTGACCGAGTACGACACCAAGGCCACACTGGATGTCCACTTTGCCAGCGCAAGCGTCGAGGTCTCCGAGGCCGATAAAGAGGCTCTCAGGAACTTGGCCCAGAATGCCGTTAACCTGAAGGGCTACATCATTCAGGTGAAGGGCTTCGCCGATTCCAGCGGCAACGCGGCAATGAACCAGAACCTCAGCATGGAGCGCGCTCAGAACGTAATCGCCTTCTTGCTTCAGACCTGTAACGTGCCGGTTCGGCACATTGTTGCACCAGGCGCCATGGGTGAAGCGGCGCCAGCAGCCTCCAACGAGACCCAAGCCGGACGTGCAGAAAACCGCCGCGTTGAGGTCAAGGTCTTGCTGAACAAAGGACTGTCCGGTGTCTAAGACCCACTGTTTTAAACAGTGAGGGATGCGCTCCTAGAGGATAGGCTTTCTTCGAAGATGTAGATCCATCTGAATAAAGAAACCTTCTCTGGTCGAAATTCAGTGCTAACGAATTTAATCGGCCATTCTAACTTGATTGGTTTTCTCGTTTCGAATACAGGCTGACCAGTCGCGCCACCAGAATGGCCAGGAAGAATTGACCACCAACTCCCTCGACAATGGCGATACTACGCGCCACGTCCGCTCGTGGCGTGATATCGCCATATCCAAGCGTTGCGAGTGTCACGAAGCTGAAATAAATTGCGCTGGCTTGGGAAAACTCGCCCGGATACGAAAACGTGCCCGGCTTCATCTCTTCAAGAATCCAGTAGCACAGACCGAAGTAAATACCCGCAAGTAAATAGGCGCTGAGAGCTGCGTACAAATGCTCCGCGTCAACCTGCTTGGCGCCGATTGCGAACCGCAATGCAGCTACAGCCGCAACCAGTCCAATAAAGGTCCAGAGTCCGAGAGTCATATCCGATAAGACGCGATGATTGAGCCACGCTGTCACCATCCGCGCTAACCAGACAACCACCACGGCTATCAACAGATATGGGCGGTTCCGGACAGCGCCGACTGGCAATATTGCCGCGAGCAGGCATCCCCCGAGCAATGTTTCGATCAGCGTTCCGTTGAACTTCAGCGCAGTCAAAATCGGAGCTGTCACCATCGTTCCCAGCAACACGTAGAACAACACCGTATAACGATGGTGCCAGTAGCTGCGCCCAAGACTAGACGTGTCGCCGGTTGCCGCACTGGCCAGAGCGCCCTCTTTCTGCGGCACGATCACGTCTCCTCAGCGGCCGTCGGGCCCTGATCTAGCCACGCAAGGAAGAGCTTGTAGCCTACCGACAGAACGATCGCGCCAACGAACAAGCCGATGAGCCCCAACGCAACGAATCCCCCAATCGCCCCCAGAAACACCACAATCATTGGAACCGCGACCCCTCGCCCCAGCAGCAGCGGCTTCAGGAAATTGTCCATCAGGCCAACCGCGATACACCAAACCAGGAAAATCACCGCTTTCGTGACACTCGCGATCGCGAACATGTAAATCACCGCCGGAATCAACACCACCACACCGATCTGCAATATCGCCGCGACTAGAAACGTTACCGCCCATAAGCCCGCGCCAGGCAGTCCTGCTACCAGGAAACCAACTCCCGCCAGAATCGATTGGATCACTGCCACTCCAAGAATCCCGCTGGTCACGCTGCGGATCGTCGCGCCAATGAGCTGCTGGAACTCCAGCCCCTTCTCTCCGAAAACTCGCCTGCACAACGAACTGGTCACTTCGTATGCCGCCTCGGCGTTCGCCAGAAGCACTCCACCCACTACAACCGAAAGTGCGAATTGCAAAACGGTCAGACCCAGTCCTGCGGAAACCGAGACTAACCCAGGGACCGCCGCTTTGATTTGGGGTGCAAAACTTCTCAGCGCTTCGCTTAGGTCCAGCGACGCACGGGTCCACAAACTATTCAATGGTGCCCCAATGATCGGCCAGGTTTCGATCCCCGCCGGTGGGGGCGGGATTACCAGTCTTCCTTCTTTGAAGCGCGCTACGAGAGCCTGGACACCGCCGACGAGTGTGTCCGCCAGCATGGCCGTTGGGACAATGAGCAAAGCCAGCAGGAGAACGGTGAACAGCGCAGCCATCAGCACCCCTCGCCCTCCTGACGCGACCTTCAGCTTTTCGAAGCTTGGGTAGGCCGCGACCGCAATGATAATCCCCCAACTAAGCAGAGGAACGAAGGGACGCAGGATCAGGAAACAGGCGGTGGTCAGCAGAATCGCCAGTCCTATGTGGATGGCTATTTCCAGTGCGGAGTTTAGTTGGGTCCGGTCGTAGGCGAGTTTGGCATATGTCACGGTAGAGGCCCTGCCTCGGGAGAATCACCTAAGGCCCGCTCATTAGCAATTAGGGGTTTCCCTAGGCATTTTCCTGGTGACAAGGCGTACTACAAAGGCTACCATTCGCCTCACTCGCAGCTTTTCTGGCCACCTGCATACTCCAGGAGTCCGGACCTCAACGAATCTGCGAACACCTTTCGCTAACCGCCCAGGAGGACACTATGGAATTCGTGTCTGCACACGGGACGAGTCCGCGTCTTTTAATCGCCGATGACCACGCGATGTTTGCCGAAACTCTGCGGATCTTTTTGGAAAAAACGATTACCGTCGTCGGGATCGTCACCGATGGGCGCGCGATGGTTGCAGAAGCCATGCGTCTTCGCCCGGATGTGATTGTTGTCGATGTTGGTATGCCACTGTTGAATGGGCTGGATGCGGCCCGGAAAATCAAAGAACAATTTCACGACATCAAATTCGTCTTCCTGACGATGCGCGACGACCCAAACCTTGCTGCCGCCGCCCTCGAACTTGGCGCCATTGGGTTTGTGCTCAAGCACTCGGCCGGTCAGGAGCTGCTCAAGGCCGTCGATTATGTGCTGCATGGGAAGCCCTATGTTACGCCCAGGCTCCGAGCGGAAGACTGGGTCGCGACCAAGCTCAGGGCCCGCCAATACTCGAAGGATATGACTCCGCGACAAAAGGAAGTCGTTCAGTTGCTTGGTGAGGGGCGATCTATCAAGGAGATCGCAGATATCCTGGCGCTGAGCGAAAAAACCGTAGAATTCCACAAACACCAGATCCGCGAATTGTTCCACCTTCATAGCACCGCCGACCTGGTCTTGTTTGCGGTCAAGCGAGGATTAGTCTCGATTAATCCTGATGTCTAAGAGTATCGACCCATAGCCGCAAACAACGCCGCTCACCATACTTGCAGCGCCAGCGAAAGATACCAATCCCGGGCGAATTGTGGCTAGGGATTTCCCCAGTTGTCGGAAACATGTACTAAGCGTAATAGAGAGACACAGGAACATACGTGCGCGGCTGGTCTCCAACCTACCACCGTGAGCGACATAACAGGACTCGGAGCCTGACCGACTACCCCCTCTGCCCCGAGTCCTGCCTCCCTTGCCGAGATTATTTTGCAACTCGCTTCCAGCCCCATCATCGGGGAGCCCAAAGCGTTGAAAACAATCGGTACGTGGGTCGAGGAGTTAGGGGTTTTCCTAGTTGCGGCGTGGTCCAGTGCAACCCTAGCATCGATTTCGAAAAAGCTCGTCGCGACTCCAGCAAGGAAATCCGATGGTGCCGCAAAGACAAGTCAAACTCGGTGACGTGTTGGAAGTTGGTTCGCCATTTTCCTGTACTGAAGCTGCCTTACGAGAGTTAGAGGTGCACCCATGATGTGGCGTCGTCGGCTGAAATTACTTTTGTTTCTTTGGCTCCCTGCGGCATGCCTTGCCCAAACTGCTCCTGATTCAAGGATGGATTCTCATCCGCTCAACGTATACGCCCCGCCTTGCATTTCTCAGGTTAAGCAGTACATCGCCGTGAATTGTCAAATTACGCCGACTGGCGGTGTGCAACCCTACAGCTATTCGTTTGCTGGGGGATTCCCCAACGGAATGTCGATGTCCACAGGTTTGGGCGGTGGTCTGATCAATGGGACGCCCACAGGGATAACCGGCGAGCAGGCGACCGTGAC
>DASXBH010000272.1:0-4043 GCA_036491775.1 Candidatus Acidiferrum sp. | reverse complement strand
GCTTAGCGTGCTGTATCGCGTGCTCGCATAGTCTTTCGCCGGACGTTCCCATTGAAAATCGTCCGTTTCCAGATGGCCTTGGTACACAGGAGATCGATAGCCCGATTCTTTTTGGGGAAACTGCATGGCGTCCTGAGCCTTAGCTGTCGTTGGCCGAAGACAAAGTAAAAACACTTGGAGAAGTACGCTCGCTAAACACCCCGACCTGTTCACACCCATCGCCACATCGACCTCGCGAAACAGTAGTTAAACGCCGCTTTTTTCTCAGAACCATGCAGTGAGTGTTGTAATTCTAGCTAGGCGCTTTGGTAGTGCAACTCGGTTGCTCTTCGGAGTGAGACAAAATGGAGGATTCTGTCGCATCGGCTACCGTGTACACACCCGCTTTTCGTTTTAATGATTCGAATCCGCATTTTTCCTTTCACGCTTACTGCGGGACACGCGGTATTGCACAGCCTGTTTGCGAGTGCCCATGATGTTCGACGATCGCTGCTCAAGCGACTGAGATCGATGTCTTCGGCCATGACACTACTTATTGCACTGATCACGTGCCCGATACTGGCAGCGAAAACCCGCGAATATCTAAACTTGACTCGGAAATGTGTTTAAGCCAATGCTCCGTAACTCCGAACTCGCCGAACTCCTCGCGGTGGAAGCCGAAAGCGCCGCCCACCCCGCCCAACGCGCGTTGCGCCGCGCATCCCGTCGCGCCTTTTTGTGGGAGGTGGAAGCCGCCCAATTGTTGCAGAAGGGTCGTTCGCTAACGGAACTCTCCGGAGTAGGTCCGTACATCGAGAAAAAGATCCTGACGTGGTTAGACAATCCGCCCTCGATTCCAGAGACTCCACCTATCCGCCGCGGCTTTCTCGCATTGACGGACGCGCGACGCGAAATCGACGAGAAACCTGGTTGGCTCGAAAGCATACGAGGAGACCTTCAGATGCACACGACGTGGAGCGATGGATCAGGCTCGATTGCGGAAATGGCCGATGCGGCCAGTGAGCGCCACTACGAATACGTCGCGATTACCGACCATTCCAAAGGTTTGAAGATTGCCGGCGGGATTGACGAAACACAGCTCCAGCGTCAGGCCGTCGAAATCGAAGCGATCAATGCAACGCGGTCCGATGTTTCTCGAAAAACGGCGGTTTTGCGATCGATCGAATTGAACCTGAATCCGTTGGGGCAGGGCGATATGGACCCCGCCAGCCTGCAAAAGCTCGATCTGGTTCTAGGATGCTTTCATTCGTCACTCCGAAAAAAAGAGGATCAGACAGACCGGTATCTCGCAGCGCTTCACAATCCGAACATTCACATCCTCGGCCACCCTCGGGGCAGAATTTATAATTTTCGGACAGGACTTCATGCCGATTGGGCGAAGATTTTTGCCACAGCTGCGGAACTGGACAAGGCACTGGAGATTGACGGTTACCCTGATCGGCAAGACCTGGACGTTGATCTTCTACGAATTGCGCGGGTGGCTGGGATGCGAATTTCGCTTGGCACCGATTCGCACGGTCCGGGTCAGCTTCGTTTCATGGAATTCGCAGCGGCCGCTGCTCTTCTGGCTGGTATTCGAAACGACCGCATCCTGAACTTTATGAGTAAAGATGAGCTGCTTGGGTGGGCGGATAATGTCCGCTCACGGACCCACCCGGCTTCCCAACAAATCAGGGATCAAAACAAACGCCAGAAGCGACAGACCTGTTGATGCATCGTTTCTCCGCTAACGGTTTTTTCCATGGCGCTACGTAGGAGAAACCGGTTTCATACAAAGGTTTCTGTATGGCAGTTCCTTTGGGATCGCCTCAACCTAGCCAATCACTCAGCTGTGCCGAGGTTCTAACAATGAAGAAACTCCAATCGCCTGCTCAGAAAACTATATCCATCGCTAAAAAAAAGGCCGAACCGTCGCATCC
This sequence comes from Candidatus Acidiferrum sp., assembly GCA_036491775.1. Classification (GTDB taxonomy): domain Bacteria; phylum Acidobacteriota; class Terriglobia; order Acidiferrales; family UBA7541; genus Acidiferrum. Next base: position 2,124 of record DASXBH010000272.1, on the reverse strand, counting down.
CTCGCAGGCCTCAGGCTCTGCGAACAAGCGGCAAGACGAGACCGACGGTGGTGAGACTCACCAAAAGCCAACTTCTTCTGAGGCGTTCCTCTCCACCAACCAAGGTCTCCCTATTTCGGATAACCAAAATTCGCTTAAGGCCGGGAAGCGCGGTCCAACGCTGCTCGAGGATTTCATTCTTCGCGAGAAGATAACGCACTTCGATCACGAACGTATTCCAGAGCGTATTGTCCACGCGCGCGGGGTGGGTGCCCATGGCTACTTTCAGCCGTACAAATCGATGAAGCATGTAACCAAGGCGGCGTTTCTGGCCGATCCAAAAATAAAGACGCCGGTCTTCGTTCGATTCTCGACCGTGGCGGGGGAGCGCGGCTCCGCCGACGTTCCTCGCGATGTGCGTGGTTTCGCCACAAAGTTCTACACGTCCGAGGGGAATTTCGACCTGGTGGGTAATAACATTCCGGTGTTTTTTATCCAAGACGCCATAAAATTCCCCGATCTCATCCATTCGGTTAAACCGGAACCGGACCGTGCCTTTCCGCAGGCCGCATCGGCCCACGACACATTTTGGGATTTCATCTCGCTGATGCCCGAGTCGCTACACATGATCATGTGGGCCATGTCGGACCGGGCGATTCCCCGCTCCTTGCGCACGATGGAAGGCTTCGGCGTGCATACCTTTCGCCTGATCAATGAAGCGGGCGAGCAAAAGTTTGTGAAATTTCATTGGAGGCCGACGATCGGCAACAGCTCCGTGTTATGGGATGAGGCGCTGAAGATTAACGGCGCAGATCCTGATTTTCACCGCCGCGATTTGTGGGACGCTATCTCTTCCGGAAATTTTCCCGAATACGAGTTAGGGTTGCAGATTTTTGATCAGGAATTCGCGGATAAGTTCGAGTTCGACGTGTTGGACGCTACTAAGATCATTCCCGAAGAGGCCGTGCCGCTCGAAATGGCCGGCAAATTGGTGCTTGACCGTAACGTTGACAATTTCTTTGCGGAGACTGAACAGGTGGCATTCTGCCCGAGTCATATTGTGCCGGGTATTGATTTCTCCGAAGATCCGCTGCTACAGGGACGTTTGTTTTCCTATCTGGATACGCAGCTCAGCCGGCTCGGCGGACCAAACTTTCACCAAATTCCAGTAAACGCGCCCAAGTGCCCGTTTCACAACTTGCAGCGCGACGGCATTCATCAGATGAACCTGCAAAAAGGGCGGGTGTCGTACGAACCTAATTCGCTAGACCCTAACGGGCTGCGCGAGTCGGCTGAGCGCGGTTTTCGAACTTCGCAGCGGCCAATTGACGGCGTTCCGGTTCGGTTGCGTTCGGACTCTTTTGCGGATCACTATTCCCAAGCGAGACTTTTTTATCGATCGCAGACCGAGCCCGAACAGAAACACATGGCGCAGGCCCTGATTTTCGAACTTTCCAAGGTTGAAACCGAGGCAATTCGTTTCCGAATGCTAGGCCACCTGCAATGGATCGACGAGAAGTTGGCAGATCGCGTGACACGCGGATTGGGAGCGGAAGGCCGCGCAGAGAGGGCTGCGCCCGCGCGAGAACCTGTAGACCTTCCACCGAGCCCAGCGCTTTCCCTGTATTCAAGAGTCAAGCCGACCCTCAAAGGTCGCAAGGTTGGAATTCTGCTTGGAGAGGGATTTGACCGGAAGGCGTTCAAGAAAGTTCAAAGTGAAATCGAGAAGGAGAAGGCGACCGTAGCTGTCATTACCTCCAAGGCTCAGGGCGAGCACGATGCGGACGATACTCTGCAGCCCGGAGAAATGGCATTGCGAGGCGCGCCATCAGTTCTGTTCGACGCCGTCGTAGTCCTGTCAGGTACGAAAGGCGACCAGGAACTCACAAAGAATCCCAACGCCGTCTCATTCCTAATCGATGCCTTTCGTCATTGTAAGGCCATTGCGTGGTCAGGGATCCCTGCGCTTGCCAAAAAAGCACAGCTTACAGCAGGAGAAGGACTGATCGATTTGGATGAGGACGATCCTGCGGATTTTGTCGACGCTGCCCGCAAGAGTCGTTTCTGGGAACGCGAGAGCGAGACTCCAGATATCGTCTGAATCGATATTTGCCAGGTTGCCCCGCAATATTGATTTGGCCGTGA
>DASXBH010000271.1:0-2109 GCA_036491775.1 Candidatus Acidiferrum sp. | reverse complement strand
TTCGGACGCTGTTCCTTCCGTGTTTCTTCGTTCCGATACTCTCGTCGTAGGAGTGACTCCAAGAAATTGACGGCATCGTCTTCGCCGCAATTGTTACGTTGCCTTACAACTTTTATGGCTTGGTCTCTGGTGATTTGGGTTAGCGAGGGCTGGAAGTATGGCTTTTTCGTGCTTGCGGAATCCATGAGTAAGGTACCTGTCCTCGCTGAAAATCCTGCCATAGGCGGGATGCTCTTCTCGCATCGTTTGTTTTCGTTACGAAATCCGAACAACAAATACCGTAAACACTGTATAGACAATGACCGTACGATATACAGTTACGGCGTGATGCGCTCTGCTGGCCGACGCTTGCAGCAGCTGCAATTGCCTTTCTGGTGATACTCAGTGTTTCAATAACTGGAACCCGAGGAGGACGCCCCATACCGCTTCGGGGTATTCCCTGGTCTGCTATTCTCGTCAGATTCCGCGATAGGCGTGTAGCGGCGAAGTTAACCCCGATTCAACCTGCGTTTACTCCATCAATGCGACCGAAGGGCTTACGGCACTGCCGATATTTGTTTTTGATGATTGCGTATATCGCGTTCTTCCTGGGAGATTTTTCTCAAGGACAACAAGCGGAGCCGACACCCGAGGCTCCGAAGCAAACTAGGTCTGAGACAAAAGGCTTTTTTGCCCGCTGGGCGGAGTTCTACCGTCAGGATTGGTCTGGAACGAGTGCCTCTTCGCCAGCACCGGCGCGGCGCGGGCTCCCATCGCCCCTGGACTCGCCGCCATTCCCTTCTTCAGATTGGTCGTATGGGGGTTCGCCGGTGATTGGGGAGCCGGACACGAACAGCTATCCGCTGATGACCGCCATTAACCAGGCCCGGAGCCGGGCGAAGATTTATGGATGGATCGATCCGACACTGAACTTCAGCACCTCAACGCATAGCAACTCGCCGGAAGCCAACGATCTCTACTCCAATCGTTTGGAGATGAACCAACTCGTTGTCTACGTCGAGCGTCTACCGGATTCGGTACAGCGCGATCATGTCGACTGGGGCTACCATCTCACGGCCCTCTATGGCACGGACTATCGCTTTACCACGGCGAAGGGTTATTTCAGCGGCCAGTTGCTGAACGATCATCGTCAATATGGCTTTGATCCGACGCTGGAATACGTCGATGTTTACGTTCCGCAGGTTGCGCAAGGAATGAATTTGAGGCTGGGTCGATTCATCTCGGTACCGGGAATCGAGGCGCAACTGGCGCCGAACAACTATATCTTCAGTCATTCGCTGTTGTATGCGATTGATCCGTTCACCGACACCGGGCTGATGGCGACCATCCGGGTGAACGATCAGTGGCTGGTGCAACTGGGGATTACCGGCGGCCACGATGTTGCCTTGTGGACGCCGGATGCGAAGCCTTCTGGTACAACCTGCTTGAGCTATACGACCAAGTCGGTGAACGACGACATTTATGTTTGCGCTAACGGCATTAACGACGGCAAATACGCCTATAACAATCTGCAGCAATATGATGCCACCTGGTATCACAAGTTTTCGAAGACGGTGCACATGGCCACCGAAACCTGGTACATGTACGAGCGCGACGTGCCCGCCGTGGGAGGACAGATTCCGCCAGAAACAGGGACAAACGGGGCGTACTGCCGGCCGGGGGAACAGCGTTGCACGGCTCCGGAATTTGCCATCGTCAATTTCGTGCAGAAGGAATTGTCGCTGCATAACTTTCTGTCCTTTCGCACCGATTTTCTCGATGATAAGAAAGGCCAGCGCACGGGGTATGCGACCCGTTACTCAGAGAACGCGATCTCTTGGACTCATTGGATTGGCACCACGGTCCAGATTCGTCCGGAATTGCGATTCGAGCGGGCCTGGGATCGGAAGGCTTACGACTACGGGCGCCGACAGAATCAGCTTACGGTGGCGAGCGATTTGATTTTTCACTTCTGATCTTCGGTTCCAGCCCTCGGGATCGGCCTTGTAGCACAATAGAAATTATGACCGGCGTACGGATGGATATGTGGCTGTGGGCGGCGAGATTTTTCAAGACGCGTCCCTTGGCGAAACGGGCGTGCGAGTTGGGAAGAATCCTATCCAACGGACA
>DASXBH010000270.1:0-20471 GCA_036491775.1 Candidatus Acidiferrum sp. | reverse complement strand
CGGGAGCCATGTACGCCGGCGTGCCTGCTCGGATCTCTGAGCCTTGAATCGTAGAAGCAATTCCAGCGAGACCAAAATCTGCGATACGAATCTTTCCCGAACCGTCCAGCATGACGTTCGCCGGCTTCAGGTCACGATGCACCACACCGCGTTCATGCGCGGCGGCCAACCCCGCACAAATCTGCCGCGAAACTTCGAGAGCTTTGTCTTGCGGCAACCGTCCGATCCTGCGAACCAGCGAAGAGAGATCTTCGCCGTCCACATATTCCATGGTTAGAAACGGAATGCCTTCCGCGTCGCCAATATCAAACATCCGGCACACATTGGGATGCGACACTTGCCGGGCGGTACGCACTTCAGAGTGAAACCGTGCCAGAGCCGCAACATCCTTGGACAATGCTTCAGGCAGAAATTTAATGGCGACAACCTGGCCCAGCTTCAGATCTTCGGCCCGATAGACTTCCCCCATCCCGCCGCGGCCAAGAATAGCCACAATGCGATAACGGTCACAGATGATTAGACCTGGCGCGAAGCGACCGCCGCCAATAGCATCGCTGCTAGTCAGAACTGGATTCGACGAGGGAGTGCCAGAGCGCGGGCGGCGCGGCGTAGCACCGGCACGCAACGGGGTACGAGGTGGCGGGAACGGCGATGGCTCTGGTGCTGGCGCCAGATCAGGCGCTAGCGTCTCCTGATTGGCGTCAAGGTCAACCTCGTCGCCCAGCACTGTTTCGTCGGCGTCCCCAGCCACCGGTTTGCCACACTTGGCGCAAAATCGTGCGGCGGTGGAAACTTGAGCTCCACAGAAAGTGCAAAACATGAGTCGCTGATTCTATCACCAACTGAAAGCGACTTAGGAAAAAGCAGAGTTGCGAGAAGTGAAGCGTGCGGGATCGAACGCCAAACCAACGCAATTCACTCGGCGAACTGAGGATCTGCGGATCTAGGATCTATCGCGACGAAGCAGAAGGTTCCAGACGGTGTCGTGGTCGGAGTCATGGCGGGCTTCGCAAGACTTGATCAAGCAAAGACAAACGTAGCCGGCGATGATTACCAAACCGCCGCCGCCGAGCCACGCGAAAAAGAATACTGTTTTCATTTTTCAGTGCCTTCTGGGCGCTCTTAGCCAAGGTGACGCGAAGAGCTGAAGTTATGTGTGTTGCGATGAACACTGTACTCGCGGCAACACAGCAGATATGTGACGCCGCTCACGTTTTTGCCCCGGCTCCTAAATTTGAACGTACCGGTACGCTCTCCGCCAACCTCGTAAGAAGCGTTTCGTTTTGGAACTTACTGGGAATTTCGCTCGCGTCTAGCTGGCTCGTTCGACCTGCACTGCGGTGCCGTACGCCAATACTTCCGTGACGCCTTCCATTACTTCGTTGGCGTCGTAGCGCATGCACACGATCGCGTTAGCTCCGTGCTGCGCCGCATGCATCAACAGCAGTTCGTAAGCTTCTTCCCGCGCCTTCTCGCACAATTCCGTGAGCACGGTAATATTCCCGCCGACAATCGTCTGAATACTGGCCGCAAGATTGCCAAGCACGCTGCGCGACCGCACCGTAATTCCACGCACAATGCCAAAATTGCGCACGATGCGATAGCCACTTAATTCATTCGCCGAAGTCACCATGGAACTGTCTACCCGTCCGTTCATCTTTGCTCTCCTCCGTGTTTCTAGCTGTTTACCTCTGCGATTCTACTCTTAGACAACCGCGGCCCGGCGACTGTTTCCTCTGCTATCCTCGGGCTACGTGGAAACACTTTTCGAAATTCTGGCAATTTTGCAGATTGCCGCCGGCGTGTATCTGCTCTGGCAAGGGATACAGTGGCTGACGTATGTTCAGAGGCGGCTGAAGACTGACCCCGGATTTTATGCACCGCGGACCGCAGTACTCTGCCCGTGCCGCGGAATGGAAGCAGGCCTGGAGCAGAATCTTGTCGCGCTCTGCGAATTCGGCCATCAAAACTACGAAGTGTTTTTTATCCTTGCCTCCGAAGCGGATCCGGCTCATGCCGTAGTTAAACGGGTGGTGGCTTCCTCACAGCGAGTGAAGGCGCACGTGGTAATTGCCGGCAAGCCTCACAATTGCAGCGAAAAAGTAAACAACTTGCGCGTCGGCGTGGAGCAGTTGCCGCCCGAGTTCGAAATTATTGTCTTTGCGGATTCCGATGGCCGTCCCGGAAAATCATGGCTGCATAAATTAGCAGCCCCACTGGCCGATTCCCGAATCGGTGCAACCACCACCATGCGCTGGTTCGTCCCAAATCAGGCCAATTTGGCGACCGCTCTGTTAGCCGCCTGGAATGCGGCTGTGGTGACTATGCTCGGTGGCCACAACAAAAATTTCTGCTGGGGCGGAGGTACCGCCATCCGCCGCGCACTCTTCGAAGAAATTGGCATGCTGGACGTCTGGCAATATTCTTTCAGCGACGATTATTCCCTTACCGCGATGATCGAACGCAACGGCCGCCAGATCGTGTTCCTTCCGGAATGTCTAACACTATCCTACGTACACACCGATTTCGCCGGACTTCTGGAATTCACCAATCGCCAGGTGAAGATTACGCGCGTGTATCGCCCCCAGATGTGGGGCATGGCGTTCGCCACGCATTTCCTGTATTGCGCAACGGTTTTATTAGGCCTGTTTGTAATGCTCAGTTTGATAGCACAGTCACGTCCAGCGTTCCAAGTGGCATTTCTTTTCTCATTGCCCATGTTGCTCGCCGCAATTCGCGGTGCGTTCCGAGTCATTGGTGCCACGGAGGCGCTTCCAGCGGCGCGCACTCAGATTATGGGTCAATCGTGGATATACATTATTCTCCCCGTAGTCGTGCCATTCTGGTATCTGACGAATTTTATCTGCTCTCTTGCGGGCCGCCGTTTGAAGTGGCGCGGCATCGAATATGAAGTGATCTCTTCGGAGCAGACCCGCGTTTTGACGCCCTGAGAAATTGGGTCGGAACGCGCAATCCCGAGCAAAAAATTCAACGAGAGCGCAATTTCTACGCATCAAGTTTTCTAGGGGTATATACAGGGAAACCCTAAGTCGCTGAAATATTTGGCCGTAAGAAATTGGTCAGTCCGGCAGACTGGTTGCTGAACATAACCGCGGTCAGGTGTAGCTTCGCAAGCAATTAATACGGGGACTCCTTCTCAAGTTACCCCTCAAGTGTTGTTTTCGCTCCACTTTTTGGGGGTATGTAACCCTGCCCAGACCCTGTTTGCTTGCCGGTCAGAGCCGGATATCTCCCAAAGGAGGTACCCGCGACCAATCCCAAGATGGGCTTCGTCCCCACCACGAGGCAAAACGGAGGAGTGCACGTGAAGTTGATCCGCAGAAACGTCGCGTCACATACATTGAGTCACCACAAGCCCTCTGCTTCAGTGGGTGTTTACCTGTTTTATGAAAAAACCTCTGGCACGGCCCATTTTCATGTTGATGCCGGGCCAGACGGAGAACTACCCGTGGACCACGCCGCGGGTCTACTGGCGATGCATTGCATGGTTCGGGGTCAATCGCCCGCGGATTACCTCATTATGGTGCCAGCAGCCCCTCAGCATCTAAATGGTCTGGCAGAGAAAGCACAGAAGCTTCTGGAAGCCGGAAACAGCGTTAAGAGCGCTGTGAAACTAACCCGCCGCGAGGAAGAAGTCCTCGATGGCATTCTTCGCAGCTTGGCTAACAAAGAAATTGCCAATGAACTGAACCTTTCCGAACGTACCGTGAAATTCCACGTGTCTTCCCTACTTGCGAAATTTAAGGTTCGCAGCCGGATGGAACTCATGCGGGAAGCGTCGCGGAATTCCATGAAATCGCTGCCTGCGGCCGCCGTGGGTATGCCTAGCGAAGATCTTCATTCGTTCTCGGATGCGGAACTGTATGGTAAGGCCGCGAATTCGGGAAAGATTTTACCGTTGTCGCGCGCACGCATGATGGCGTAAGCAATCGTCCCAAAATAAAACACCCTTGACGTGAAAGGCCCGCTCCGACCAGGTCGAAGCGGGCTTTTTCTTCTTGTAACTGAAGCTGCGCTGCGTGCTTATTTGGCGCCGCTGTAAAGTTCGGCAGCCTTGTCCCAATTCACCACGTTCCACCAGGCATCGATGTAGTCAGGCCGGCGATTCTGGTACTTCAGGTAATAAGCGTGCTCCCACACGTCAACGCCGAGAACCGCCTTTCCACCTGCCATATACTGTGTGTCCTGATTGGCTGTCGAGTCGATGGTCAGCTTGCCATCCTTGACCAGCAGCCACGCCCAACCAGAACCAAAACGGCCCACGCCCGCAGCCTTGAACTTCTCCTGAAAGCCAGAGAATGAGCCAAACGCGGAATTGATTGCTGTCGCCAAGTCTCCCTTGGGCTCGCCGCCACCGCCCTTCTTCATCAACAACCAGAAAAGCGAGTGGTTCCAGTGGCCGCCACCGTTATTGCGAACGGCGGTTCGAATGTTCTCGGGAATGGAGTCCAGGTTCTTCATCAAATCGTCTATGGACTTTGACTGCAGATCCGGATGGCCTTCCAGCGCCTTGTTGAGATTGGTTACGTAGGCGCCGTGATGCTTGTCGTGATGGATCTCCATCGTTTTGGCGTCGATGTGAGGTTCCAGCGCGTCGAACGGATACGGCAAGGGGGGAACTGTGAATGCCACGGGTTTATCCTCCAGATTGAGATGAGAGACGATTTCTGAGCTGGTTTCGGGCTGCAACATCATTGGGACGGCCTTTGCGGCTCCCAACAGGCCAGCGCTGACGATACCGCTGCTCACGATGAATCTGCGGCGATGCAAATGGAACTCCCCAGCTTCGGCGGGCGTCTAGGCTTGCGCGTCGCATTATAGACCGGACACCATAGGCACTCAACCCGACCAGCAGCGGAACCCAAGGTCTTGGCTGGCAGTCATTCGATGCGCGAGAGCGCCCATTGGGCAGACGAGGCAATCGACGGTTCGGGCGATTCTGCGAGTCGCAGGAGTAACGTTGCGATCTCCTGATGCTCCGCAGTACCTCTATTCACTCTGACGTTTCCCAGGGCATTGCACGCGTTGCGCACTATCCCCTTCCACTTCGCCCGCTTCATGGCGCTGCCGCGAAAATTGTCGCGAAATTCTGGTTCGCTGAGGCTGGCCAACCATAACAACTCGGGCTGAAAGAGCGATTCGTTATTCCTCGTCCGGCGCGGCTGAAACTCCGTGATTTTGGTGGTTGGGGCCTGGCGGTTATAGGGACAGACGTCCTGGCAAATGTCACAGCCATACACTTGCCAGCCCATCGGCTCGCGCAACGATTCGGGAATTTCCCCACGCAACTCGATAGTCAGATAAGAAATACACTTCCGCGCATCCATCACGTAAGGCTCAACCAGCGCTCCCGTGGGACATGCGTCTAAACATTGCCGGCACTGGCCACACAAATCAGGTGGCGGTGCCTCTGCTGGAGCAAGTGTGGGTCGCAAATCAAGAGACGTCAGAATCACGCCCAGAAAAAACCATGAGCCCAGTGTTTCATTGAGCAGCAGCGTGTTCTTTCCCAACCACCCCAGGCCCGCGTATTTGGCAAAGACTCGCTCTGCGATCGGACCCGTGTCTGCATAAGAACGTGCAGCAAACGGGTCGGTGAATTTCTCGCGCAGCGCGGCTTGCAGCGCATTCAGTTTTTCCCACAACACTTCGTGATAGTCGCTACCCCACGCATAACGCGAAATCCAGCCGCGTGGGCCAGATGCAGCAAGGGTCGCAGCAGCATCGATGGAGTATGGGTATGCGGTGTTGTAATTCAGGCCGCAGACAATCACGCTTTGCACATTGTCCATGACCAAGCCAGGCTCGCGCCGCCGCTCATCCGCAAGATATTTCATCTCGCCGCCATAGTCGCGGTCCAGCCACTCTTCAAACCGCGGCAGCTCCGGAAATTTCTCGGCGCGCACCACGCCGCAAAGGTCAAAGCCCAGTGTGGCCGCCTGCTCCGAAATCCACTGCGTATCTTCCGCCGTATGCACACCTCATTGTGCCGCACCATGGCTGCTGCGGGAAGCTGTGGGCTTGGCTGAAAATAGCTAGTTGTCTTGACATTGTCGGGCATGACATCCTACACTAATTGTGGGGCTTAAGTATGCCGACTCGCTCTACCCGCAGTGAAAAGCTTGACCTCCGGCTGACCCGCAAAGCCAAAATGCGGCTGCGAGCTGCCGCTGCGGCCGCCAATCGTTCTGTCAGCGAGTTCGTTTTAGAGAGCGCATTGGCTCGCGCGGAGGAAGAATTAGCGGATCGTGTTGCCTTTAGGCTCAACACTGTGCAGTGGAATGCGTTCCTGGACGCCTTGGATGCCCCTCCTCGCCCCATGCCCCGCTTGAAACGCCTGTTCAAGGAGCCCGGATTCTTTGACGCTGGCACTCGCCCGTGAAAGAAGCCAAACGCATTGAAAAACTTCGGCCGGACCATTCGCCTCAAGGCTTTTCTTGCGGTCGTGACGCACTAGATCGTTACCTTGTACGTTTTGCCTGGCAGAACCAGCAGGCTGGTGCCGCGCAAACATACTTGGGAATCGTGGGCGAAGCGATTGTTGGCTATTACACCTTGGCCGTCGGCCATATCCTGCCGGAAGATGCTCCCGAGCGGCTTAAGAAGGGTTTGGCCAAGCATCCCGTTCCGATTATGTTACTCGCGCGTCTAGCGGTGGATCAGCGCTGGCACGGCAAAGGCATAGGCAAAGGGCTGTTGCGAGACGCGATGCTAAGAACCCTTCAAGCCGCGGAGATCGCTGGCATCCGCGCCCTTGCCGTACACGCGAAAGACGAAGAGGCCAAGCACTTTTACGACCACTTCGACTTTATTCCCTCTCCTTCCGACCCGATGCACCTTCTGATTTTATTGAAAGATGTGCGCCGAATCGTCGGGAGCAGTTGAAGAATCAAAACTGGGATTCGATCTGCCGCAAGAAGAGTAGAGCGCGAAATGCAGCGCAACCTGAGCCTCTCAGCTACAAGGGCAAGCTAGGGAAGCATTCTGATTATTTGAAGCTGCGGACCGCGGTGTGCTCGTCGGAGTAAACGTCAAAGACCGTGAACAGCTTGGTGATCTGCAAAAGGTCGTGCACTTTCTTGGTGAGGTTCAACAGCTTCAGTTCGCCACCGCGGTTGCGTACCGCCGTGAAGCCGCTCACCAGCTCGCCGATGCCGGAACTGTCGATATAGTTCACATCGCCCAGGTTCAGCACGATTTTGGTACGCCCCGATTCCACTAGGTCGCGTATGGTCTTGCGCAGCAGCGCGCTTCCCTCTCCCAGGGCTATGCGCCCGCTCAGATCCACCAGAGTGATGGGACCATCATCGCGCGAGGTTAGAAATAGTGCGGCCATAAGTTCCTACGCTTCCTGCTGTGGTGACGCGCCAGAATTCGCGTTCCGCGTGCTGCCGTTTGATGAGGAATCGCCTGGCAATGGAATCTTCTTCGACATGATAATCTCTGCGCCGCCGGTGCGCCCCGGCACCACATTAAACTCATCCATAAACGCGCGCATCAGGAAGATGCCCCGTCCCGAGGTGCTCAGCAGATTCTCTTCCGCCAGCGGGTCCGGCACATCGGAGAGCTGGAAGCCCTTCCCTTCGTCCATCACGTGAATAATGATTTTTTCATCGGTAAGTTCGATGGCCAGGTGAATTTTCTTTTCCGGTTTTTCCTGGTTACCGTAGTGAAATGCGTTGATTACGCCCTCGCGGACCGACATGCCAATGCGGTAACACTCGTCTTCATTGAAGCCGGCGGCTTCGGCCACACGGAGACACATCTCCTCTGCGAGATTTACGCTCTCCACGTGAGTATCCAGCGTGACTTCCAAGTGTTTGGTGTCTGGCGCCATTCCTGACCGTGCTACGGCCCAAAAGCAAACAAAAAAGCGTATCTATCCGTAACACAGCGTGCGAAGCCAAGTCAATGGAGCGGCTCGCTCCCAATTCCCGCGGTTCTCCCTTTAGACATCCGCCCTACGCCCAGTAGCTGCGGTCGAGCGTTCGATATTGGATCGCTTCGCTTAGATGCTTGGGAAGTATGTCGGAAGCGCCATCCAGATCGGCGATGGTGCGAGCCACTTTCAGAATGCGGTCATGAGCTCGTGCGGAAAGCCCCAGACGGGTAACGGCGTTTTCCAGCAACTTCTCACCGTCAGCGGAGATGGCGCAGTGTTTGCGCACCATCTTTGGGGCCATTTGCGCGTTCGCATAGGTCTTTTTCTCGGCCTTATAGCGTGCGATCTGCTTTTGCTGCGCTGCGATCACCCGCCCACGTACCGCGGCAGAATCTTCAGAGGATGATGGAGCTCGTAGCTCCTTATATTTCACGGCGGGCACTTCGATATGAATGTCGATGCGGTCGAGCAACGGCCCCGAAATTTTTGAAACGTAGCGCTGGATCATAGGCGGCGTGCAATGGCATTCGTGGCTTGGATCCCCAAAATAGCCGCAGGGGCATGGATTCATCGCCGCCGCCAGCATGAAACGCGATGGAAACGTCACCGAAATAGCCGCGCGGGCGATGGTGACCGACCCATCCTCGAGGGGCTGGCGCATCACCTCCAGCACGTTGCGCTGAAACTCGGGCAACTCGTCGAGAAACAAGACGCCGTTGTGGCCTAACGAAACCTCTCCGGGCCGCGGATTTGCCCCTCCGCCAATCAAACCCGCATCGCTAATGGTATGGTGCGGCGAGCGAAAGGGCCGGGTGCCGATCAGCCCCTGGGAGCCTTCCAGTGTTCCAGCAACACTGTGGATTCGCGTCGTTTCGATCGCTTCCTCGAGAGACATGGGCGGCAGAATCGTAGGGATGCGCTTCGCCAGCATGGTTTTGCCAGCTCCTGGCGGGCCAATAAACAAAATATTGTGGCCGCCAGCGCATGCCACTTCCAACGCACGCTTGGCTGCTTGTTGGCCATGTACATCACGCAGATCCACGGAATATTGCGCCGCCTCGTTCAGCAGCAAGCGGGCATCCACGTGAACCGGCTGAAATGATTCCGGAGAATTCACCAGATCCACCGCTTGCGGCAACGACTTCAGCGCAAAAACATTGATGCCATCCACCACCGCTGCTTCTTTGGCGTTCATCTCCGGCACGGCAACGGCTTTTAATCCCTTGTCTCGCGCTGCAATGGTCGCGGAAAGAGCGCCGCGCACTGCGCGAACCGTGCCATCCAAAGAAAGCTCGCCAAGAAACATCATGCGATCTAACAACTTTCCGAAAAATTGTCCCTGGCAGCCGACCAACCCGAGTGCCATCGGCAGATCAAAAGCCGAACCCTCTTTGCGCAAGTCTGCCGGCGCCAAATTGATGGTCACGCCCTGCCCGTGCGGGAATTCGTAGCCACAATTACGCATTGCCGATTTGATGCGTTCGCGACTCTCTTTCACCGCATTGTCGGGGAGTCCGACGACATTGAAGTCTTGCATGCGCGCCGAGCCCACATCGACTTCCACTTCCACCGGATGCGCATCAATCCCATACACCGACGCGCTGATTGTTTTGAAAAGCATGAGTGACCTGGAATTCGTCTCTTGCCAGCATATATCATTTTGATACTAACCGCCATAAGTACTAGAGTGACCGGCGCTTTCTAGTGGTATTCTCTCGCCCATGCACATTCCGCCCAGCAAGTTCCTGCTCGCTTTAGCGAGCTACTGTTTCTCCGTGTTTCCTGTCGCTGTGACGTTCCCGATTGCCGCCACCGCGCAAACGCTCGCCAATCCGCAAGTAGCGCAACTCGTGACCCAAGCCGCGGGCCTTAACGCGAAACACGACTACGATGGGGCGGTTGCCCTGTACCAGCAGGCGTTGCTGATCACGCCGAATGACCAGCAGTTGTACACAAACATTGGCCAGGTCCTGACAAACAAAGGTGATTACCCCGCGGCAGCAGAAGCTTACGAAAAATCCGTTCCACTTCTAGAAAAGATGCCCAATTTTCGCATGGGACTTTTCAATGCCTACTCCAGTCTCGCCACGCTTTACCTGGCTGTGAATCGCCTCGACGAGGCAGAAGATCGCATCAACAAAGCCTTCGCGATTAAGTCCGACAACTTGAACGCATTAGTGACCAAGGGCGTCATCCAGGAGACTCGTGGCCATTTGGACGAGGCGATTGTTACCTACCGGCGCGCCGTCGAGATCAGTCCAAATTCCCCAGACGCGAGCCAAGATCTTGGCTTGGCGTTGCAAAAGAAGGGGCAGATCGCCGAAGCGGTAGACGTTTTCCGCGCTGCGCTTAAGTTCCGTCCATCCGATCCGGACCTCCTCGCCGCATATGGCAACGCACTGCTGGCTTTGGACCGGCCCGCCGAGGCAGAAGCTGCCTTCAAACAGAGCCTGGCGACACGGTCAAACAATGCCGCGGTTCTCTACAATCTGGGAGATGCGCTCCGGCGACAAAAGAAATTGGCAGAAGCTTCGGAAGTGTTGCAAAAGGCTCGTGCACTTGACCCCACGGATGCGGACATCGCGTTGAGTCTTGGCTCGGTTCTTGTCGAACAGGGGCACACGTCTGAAGCCTATCCTCTACTACGCGGCGCGCTGAAATCCGGCAAATACGATGCACAGTCTTTCTACGCCATGGGCGCGGCGCTCGATCGAGAGGGCCATCCACAAGAAGCGCTCAACTTTGTAACCAATGCATTGCAAGCCAAGCCGGATTTTCCGCAGGCCATCGCGCTGCGAATTTCGCTACTGGTAAAATTGAATCAGTCTTCGGACGCTGGCGGTTTACTTCCTGCGGCATTGAAAGCTCACCCGGAAAGTGCCGAACTTCAGAATTCTGCCGGGCTCGTGGCGCTCGCTAAGCAGCAGCCCAAACAGGCAGAAGCCTATTTCCAGCAAGCATTGACCCTAAACCCCAATTACACCGACGCCTTGGTCCATCACGCGGTCGCGCTTTATCTCGAGCAGCGGCCCGCCGTGCCGGAATTCCAGCGGGCACTGCAGACCGAACCAAACAATCTCCAGGCCCAAGCCAATCTGGCTGCCGCATTCTTCGCTCTTCACCGCTATTCCGAAGCGAGCACCGCATTCGCGCGCGCCGCGGAACTCTCTCCAGAAGATCCATCTTTGCAAACCAATCTGGGCTCGGCGTTGCAAAAAGCCGGACGCGAAGAGGAAGCAAGGAAAGCGTTCGCGCAGGCTCAGAAGCTGAGCGACGCGCAGAAGAAAGCAGCCGCTTCGGGAAGTAATTGAGCTGCGTTTTTGCCCCGATGACGGCCGGGAAAGAGCGAGCCCGCTATTCCTTTACTCGCACTGGGATAGCTCGTATAGTCGAGGCATAGGTGCTTTCCAAATTTTGCCAGTTGTGAGGTTCGCCGATGTTCGGTTGGATCATTCTGATTGGTCTGGTTCTGATCGTTGTCTTCGCCGTTGCGATGTACAACGGATTGGTTCGCCTGAAGGTGCAGTGCGACAACGCCTGGGCGGATATTGACGTTCAACTCAAGCGCCGCTACGACCTGATTCCCAATCTCGTTGAAACCGTCAAGGGTTACGCCGCTCACGAAAAGGGCACCCTCGAAGCGGTCATCAATGCTCGGAATCGTGCCATGTCTGCCACTGGACCCGCCGACAAGGCTGAAGCGGAAAATATGCTTTCCGGCGCGCTGAAAAGTTTGTTCGCACTCTCCGAAGCCTATCCCCAATTGCGCGCCATCGAGAGTTTTACGTCTCTGCAGAATTCGTTGACGCAGATTGAAGACACCGTCCAGAACGCGCGGCGCTATTACAACGCGGTGGTTCGCGACCTGAACACCAAAATTCTACAATTCCCCACCAACATTTTTGCCGGGATGCTGGGCTTCAAACAGCGCGAATTCTTTGAGGTCTCGGCACCTGCGGAACGCGAAGCGCCTAAAGTCAGCTTCGGCACACCCGCAGCGCCTTCTGCCTAAACCATCAACACGAAGGGCTGCCATGACCACGCGTCGCAAGTTTTCTCGCTGGCTCTCCACGCTCGTCGTTTCGGTGTGCTTCTTTCTGGCTTGCAACGCCACTCTCGCCGCGAAAGACCGCCATCTCCAAAAATTCTATTCGGATATCAGCGTGCTCCCCAATGGCGACGTCGATGTAACCGAAAACATCACGTTTCGCTTCGTTGGTGGTCCCTGGCAGGGCATCTATCGCGACATTCCCGTGGAATACGTTGGCCAGAGCGGCATGAACTACTCGCTGTTCCTCGATGTGAAGCATGTGACCGACGAGAACGGCAATTCGCTTCGATACGAGACGAGCCGCGAACGCCACCTTCTCAAGATCAAGATCTTTATTCCCAACGCGGATAACAGCACTCGGACTGTCTCCATCGAATACGTCGTCACCGACGCGCTGCGTTTCTTCGAGGACCACGACGAGTTCTACTGGAACGTCACCGGCGACGAGTGGCCGATTCCCATTGAAAGCGCCGGAGCGCACATCGTTTTCCCGCCGAATGTTACCAACCTGCGCGCCAATGCGTTCACGGGCGCATATCGCACCAGAGGACACGACGCTACTGTTGAGGCGACCGGGACCGCCGTTGACGTCAGCACCACCGGGCCGCTGGGAATTCGAGAAGGCCTTACCGTGGCGGTCGCCTTTGATAAAGGCGCGATTGCCGAGCCTTCTCCGGCGGCCAAGTTCTGGCGCATGCTGCGTAGCAACTGGCCGCTCATCCTTCCGGTTATCGCGTTTTTTCTGATGTTCTGGCTGTGGTGGACGCGCGGCCGCGATCCACGCCTGCGCCCGATTGCCGCGCGCTATGAACCGCCAGACAAGCTCACCCCCGGCGAGGTCGGCACGCTCATCGACAACTCCGTGGACATGCGCGATATCACCGCTTCCATCGTGGATCTGGCGGTTCGCGGCTATCTGGTGATCGAGGAACAAAAGAAAGATCACCTGCTGGGGCTGACCCACAGCAAGGAATACATCTTCCATCTCAAGAAACCGCGAGCCGAGTGGACCTCCCTGCAGCCTCACGAACAGGAACTTCTCGATGGCTTTTTCAGCGGCGGAAATGCCGGCGACACCATTTCACTCGCCGATCTGCACAACAGCTTCTACAAGAATATTCCCGACATCAAAAATAAAATATTCGGCTCGCTCGTTGGACATGGCTATTATGCAAAGCGGCCAGACAGCGTGCGCTCTGGCTACATTGGATTTGGCATCGTTACCGGCCTGCTTCTCATCTGGGGCGGCACCGCAGTGGCTCGCCACTCCGGCATGCAACCGCTCCCATTTATCATTGCAGGGGTCTTCACAGCATTGGCCATCTGCGGCTTTGGCTGGTTTATGCCGGCGCGTACGCAGGCCGGCGCACGCACTCTGGAAGGTATCCTCGGCTTTGAGGATTTCCTGAATCACGTGGAGGCTGATCGTTTCAATCGCATGATCAAGACGCCAGAAATGTTCGAGAAATTTCTGCCGTTCGCGATGGCCCTAGGTGTCGAAAAGAACTGGAGCAAAGCGTTCCAGGGAATTTATACCCAGCCGCCACAGTGGTACCAGGGCGGCGGCTATGGCCCGGTCTTCTATCCGAATATGTTCGTCAACGACCTAAATGCCATGTCGCTGCAAGCCGGAAGCATCATGGCCTCCGCGCCGCGCAGTGCCGAGGGCTCCGGCTTTTCAGGCGGCGGTGGATTCTCCGGTGGCGGATTTGGCGGCGGAGGCGGCGACGCCTTCTAGCTCGTTGCTTGACCGAAGAACCAGTCATTAACCGCGTGAGCCCTTCCCCGTCGTGTCTTCCATGTATTCCCTGAGTTTTTAGAGCGGCACACCTGATTTCTGATACATGTCGTGATGCGATATAATTTGTGAGTCTGGTCCTTCCGCTGCGTAAATTGAGCCGGTACGCTGCGCGATGCTTTCGTTAAGCCTGTTGTGCGACCCTGAGGGAAGATGAGTTTTCTGACCCGCAATCTGGTGATTCGCGAGCCCTTGCTGATTTCTCTGCTGGCCTTGCTGGCTATTGTTTTCTTCGTCTTCACCCATGCCTACAGTCAGGCCTATGACGCCCGGCGCAACGACCTTGGGCAGAAATGGTTCGAACACGGCAATCAGGAATTGGCAGCCAACCAACCCGCCGCAGCCGTGGAAGCGTACCGCACTGCGCTCTCCTACATGCCACAAAATTGGGAATGCCGTTTGCGCCTTGCCGAAGCGCTGATGCAGGCCGGGCAGACGCATCAGGCCCAGGAATATTTCGCCGGCCTTTGGCAAGCGCAGCCGCAAAACGGTACTGTCAATCTGCAACTGGCGCGCCTTGCGGGCCGCGAGGGAAACGCGCTCGAGGCCGAACGCTACTACAACGGAGCAATTTTCGGTAATTGGCCTGAGGATGCCAAAGATCGTCGCCGCGATGCGGTCTTCGAACTGGTCGATTTCTACTTGCAGCGTCATGATTTGCGCCAAGCCGAATCGCAACTGCTGACCCTCTCCGCAAATTTGCCAGACGATCCGGCACCGCAAACCCGCGTCGCGGATCTTTTCATGCGCGTCCAGGACTACCCTCACGCACTCGACTTCTACAAGCGCGCTGCCCGTCAGGACCCGCACAATCTTGCCGCCTTGCTGGGCGCCGGGAAAGCGGCTTTGCAGTTAGGCGACTATCGCATGGCCGAGTCTTACTCTGCCCGGGCTCTTCACGAAGATAGCGGCAATCAGGATGCCGGGAATCTGTTGCGGCTGGCGCAGATCGCTCTGCAACTCGATCCTTTCGAACACGGCATCAATTCTTCCGAGAAAGCCCGGCGCGCCTTGCGCAGCTTCGAAATCGTCGGTGCGCGGCTCAACGCCTGTAACCAGCAACCCGGCAAATCTACAAGTGCCAGTCCAGCCAACGCACCTCTAACCTCGTATCTGCAAAAATGGAATCAGTGGAAGCCCAATGCCAATCTCACCTCCTTGGCACATAACCCCGATCAATCCGATGAACTATTTGATTTCTCGCTTCAAGCCGAGCAGGCCATCCAGGCTACGTGCGGTCAGGCCGCCGTCGACGATGAGGCGCTGCTCGCTCTGGTCAGAAAGCGCTCGGCCGAATAGAAATGAGCACCGTGCAGAACGTTACGCCGCCTACGCCTTCCACGCCGCAACCGGCCCCGGAACCGCAGAAGCATCCTTCGCGTGCCCGATCGTTTTCCCGCCGGCTCTCCGCACAATTTCAGTATGACGAAGATCGTTTCTTCCTCATTCTGGCGGTTTTTATCGGGATTTTCGCCGGACTCGCTGTCGTTTGCTTTCGCATTACCATGGAGTGGACCAGGCTGCTGTTGCTCGGCTCGGCACTCACGCCCTCTACCTTGCGCGCCTTCCTGGCGCCTTCTCTTACCGGTCTGCTTATCTCTCTGCTGATCTTCACCGTTTTCAAAGATGCGCGAGGCAGCGGCCTGAACCAGACCAAAGCCGCGCTGTATATTTCCGATGGCTACATTTCGCTGCGTACCGTGATCGGTAAATTTATTACCGCCACACTGGCGATTGGCTCCGGCCATTCGCTGGGCCCGGAAGATCCTTCGCTACAGATTGGCGCTGGCCTGGCCTCAGCACTGGGCAGACGACTGAGTCTTTCGCGCAAAAAACTTCGTCTGCTCGCCCCCGTCGGGGCCGCTGCGGGTCTCGCCGCTGCATTTAACGCGCCGATTTCCGCGGTGCTGTTCGTCATCGAGGAAATTATTGGGCACTGGAGTGCCGGCATTTTGGGGGCCGTGGTTCTTTCCGCCGTCGCCAGCGTCGTAACCATGCGCTGGTTTCTGGGCGCCGAGCCTTTCTTCCGCATTCCGCCCGTCGGGGTCATTCGTTGGGAAGAGTTAGCCGCCTACGCCGTTCTCGGTATTTTGGGCGGACTCGCCTCCGTCATCTTTTCCAAAGCAATTGGCTGGCTTCGCCCTCGCTTGAAATCTACGCCAGCCAGACTGCAGTTTTTCTACCCGGCCGTAGCCGGATTGCTCATCGGCTTCATCGCCTTTGCCGGATTTCCCCAGGTCATGGGCGCCGGTTACGAGTACATCGACCAGGCCATGCATGGGCAATTCGCCTGGCAGATGCTGGGCCTGCTGGTGCTGATGAAAATTCTGGCCACCACATTGTCGTTCGCCAGTGGGACGCCCGGCGGAATGTTTGCGCCTACGCTCTTTGTCGGCGCAATGCTGGGTGGCACAGTCGGCTCCGTCGAGCACCTTCTTTTCCCGCACCTTACCGGCTCGATCGCCACGTATGCCCTCGTCGGCATGGGCGTACTCTTTGCCGGGTTTTTGCGCGCTCCAATGACCTCGGTATTTATGGCCCTCGAGGTCAGCGGCGACTACTCCATTATTCTTCCCGTGCTTACCGCCAACACATTTTCCTACCTGATTTCGCGTCGCCTGCAACGCACCCCGATTCTTGAATTGATCACGCGGCAAGACGGCCTGTACCTTCCGGCGCTCGAAGAAGAACGCGAGCACGAAGTCCTTTCCGTCGAAGATGCGATGCGGCCCACCCCAAACATTGTTCTGTTGGGTGAGATGACTGTGTTCGAAGCGTGGGAAAAGGTGAAAGGCTCCGCCGAAACGTATTTTCTGGTTCGCAGCGAACACAAAATGTGGTTTTGCGTCGCCGGAGAGGATCTGCATCGGTGGGCCGAGGCCAATCTCAATCAGGCCTTGAACAATGCCGTAGGAAACAAGCCGCTTCCGTATTTGCATCCCGACCAGGATTTGGAAGAGGCGCTGCGCTTGGCCTCGAAGTGGCCGCTGATCCCGGTGCTAAGCCGCGCGGACGTTTCGCAATTGCTCGGCGTCATCACCTTGTCCGACATCCTCGAAGTGTTCAAGAATTCCGCAGACGACGTAAATCTTCGAGAAGGATCAGGTGGCGACTGATCGCCCAAAGAAAAGGCGTTTGGCGGCCACAATCTCTGGATTATCCAGAAATTTAATTACGCCGCGTCGACAGGTACCTTGGTCGTGGTCCTCGCTGGACGGAAGTAGCGCCAGCGTATAATTTGTTCCCGCCTGCGCTCTTCTTCCAAGTGTCGAGAACGAGCCTTCAACAAATCCTCCAGCGAAACCAGTCCCAACAATCGCCGACTGCCTCGCTCCACCACCGGCATACGCGTCACCCCATTTTCTGCCATTCGATATACCGCCACACGCAGCGGTTCGTCAGGGTACGTTTCAGACTTCGCTTGCTTCGCAATCGATCCCAGTTGCAGGTCGCCGCTTAAGTTCTGTTCTGCGGTGAACTTCCGCAAATCAGCACGGGTCACAAGCCCTTGCAGTACCCCCTGCGCATCCACGACCGGCAACAATCTCTGTGCCTGGCGATGATCACCTCGAAAAGACTGCTCAACCTCGCGAAGCAGCGCATTCGCGGGCAGCGCAACGACATTGGTTCGCATCACTTCCCGCACATACAACAATTCCAGAGGATCCACCGCATATTCGGCGCTCAAGTGATACCCGCGGCGTGCAACCTTCTCCGTCAAGATGGAGCGTCGCAGCAGTAACGTCGATACCGCGTAAGACACGACGCAGCCAATCAAGAGTGGAAGCAGCATGTTCCAGTCGTGCGTTTGCTCCACGGTGAAGACGATCGCCGTCATTGGCACACGCAACGCCGCGCTCAGCGTGGCGCCGATTCCAATCATGGCCCAGAAACCCGGCCCCATATCTGGCAGGCCATACGACAGCAGCGCACCCAGCGCGCCGCCAATCATCATCACCGGCGCGAGCACCCCGCCCGATGTTCCCGAACCAAGAGCTACCGACCAGATCAGCCACTTTACGACCAGGACACCAATCACCAGATGCAGCGCACGGTCGCCTTGCACAAGCTGCCCGATCACGTCATAGCCAACACCCAGTGCTTGCGGAAAAAAATGCCCGCCAACGCCCACTACTATGCCGCCCAGCGCCGGCCACCACATCCAATGGATCGGCAGTCTGCCAAATAAATCTTCGAATTTATAAACGGAATTGGAAAGCGGAATGGCCACGATTCCGCACACGACTCCAGCGAGCGCGCAGCACAGTAGTGCCACCGGCGAAATGAGCGAAGACGGATGAGTGAGCGCCGGAAACAAGGGGCCTTGCCCCAGCAAATATTGACGAAGCAGCGCCGCCGTAGCGCTGGCCAGCGCTACCGGAATGATGCTGCGCGGCTTGCGTTCAAACAACAGCAGCTCGATTGCCAGTAACACCGAAGAAATTGGCGCAGCAAATGTCGCGGACATGCCCGCCGCCGCGCCTGCCACCAAAAGCGTTTTGCGCTCAGCGCTGGTCAGATGAAACATCTGCGCCACCATCGAGCCAAACGCGCCCCCGGTCATGATGATTGGCCCTTCCGCTCCAAAGGGCCCGCCGGAGCCAATCGAGATCGCGGCGGAGACTGGTTTCAGGAGTGCCACCTTCGGTTCGATTCGGCTGCCATTCAGCAAAATCGACTCAATCGCTTCCGGAATGCCGTGGCCGCGAATGCGCTCAGAGCCGAAGCGCGCCATGAGACCGACAATGATTGCGCCCGCTACCGGAGCGAGAACTGCGAGCCACCCGAGATGATGATTCGCCGGGGAATTGGCGACGGTCGAGAAACGCCCGAAGTAGAAAATGTTGGTAAAGAGCGCAATCAGGCGCAGCAAAATCAGCGCGCAGACTGCGGCGACGGCGCCGATCGGAATGGCTAGCGCCGCGATCGCGAGGACTCGTGTCCCCACCGTGAAATCGCCGAGCCCCGCACCGTCTCTATGTTTTGTTTCTTGGTTTATTCCCTGCATTTTCAGATTTACCTGGCGAGTTTTCCGCGATGGACTGGCTTCCTGGATCCCTTCGCTTCCACGCGAACTTTGCGTTTCGCTTCTGGCTTGCTTGATTTCGTAACGCGAGACTCCAGAAGTGCGCTGATGGCATTGACCAAAGTGCGTCCGTTCGTTCGCAATTCGATGATTCGTTGCCCAGCCACCTGTTCTAACAATCTTTCCCCGCGAGGTTGCAACAACACCAGCACTTGGCGGCGGTCTTCTCGCCCGCGCGACCTTCTCACATAGCCTCGCGTTTCCATGCGATCCACCAATTCCACGGTGCTGTGGTGGCGCAGCGACAACCGCTCCGCCAGAGTGCGTATCGTAGCCTCTTGCCCTTCGGGCAGTCCGCGAGTCGCCAGCAGCAGCAGATATTGCTGCGGCTCCAGCCCAACCTGACGCGCCGCGTCATCGCCTTCTTGCAGGAATCGCCGGATGCGGTGGCGCAGTTCGGCCAGTGCGCGGTACTCCTTTGCTGAGATGTTTTCTCCCATGGCGTTAGTCTATCGTAACACGATACATTTCACCAGCCGCGCTGCCATGGGTGTGCCGTATCTACAATCGGATTTATGAACCGCTACAGGTTTTTGCGGAAGGCTTTCTGCGTCTTGTAATGTTCATAACCGTTTCGCTCGTAGAAACTGTGCGCGCGTTCGCGTAAAACATTGGACCGCACCGACATGCTCTTGGCACCCGCCCTCTTCGCCCATTTTTCAGCAGCGTCCAGCAGTAGCGCACCAGCACCTTGACTGCGGGCGTGTTCGTCGACCACCAATCCATTGATCTCTGCGCGAAATTCCACTTCCAACAAAGGACTCGTGCTTACGTGCACCCAACCCACGATTTCGTTTTTGACTTGTTTTGTTGCGACGAAACAAGCTCCCCTTCTTTCGCGCAGCAACCGGCGTAAGCGTTCCACCATCTCGCGCCTTGTAGTGGGATAGCCCAATTGGCCGGCGAGTATCGCGAGCCGCGCTGCATCCCCGGGTCGCGCTCTGCGTATTTGGATTGGCGCCCGCCCCTTAGGAATACCCACTCAGACGCCCTTTCGCCGCAGCCGTCGTTGCACTGCGGCGCTTTGCAGTTCCCGCAGCGCATCGGCGGCTATCCATCGTGTTACGCCCAATTCACTTTTGTGGAGCCGCTTGCCGGTGGCAATCGCCGCTGCATTCAATGCCAAATTGCGTTTGCCAATGTTGCGGAGCGCCCAGTTCACCGCTTTGCGCACGAAGTTGCGGTCATCTCCGGCTTCCCGTTCAATCACCTTCAGATAATCCTTAAACGGACGATCAGGCGCGGCCTTGTCACGGTACGCCAGATACGCCAGCAATGCGAAGCCGGCGCGCTTCTCAAATTCGTTCTCCCGTGAACTCCAGACCAAGGCTTTTTCCCACGCGGGTTTCGCAAATACAAACAAATGACAGCAGGTGCCGTCGCAGATATCCCAACTGTCGAATTCGCGGACCCAATTCTCCATCTGACTCGCCGTCACCTCAGCGGATACGTCGACCATCCCCGCCAAAATACGTGCTTCGTGGATTCCAGTTTCCCAGAGTTGCAGTGCAAGGGTGTGGCTCTTCCCAATCCGCTTAGCCAGTGCGTCCAGACTCGGCTTGGCCACGCCGTAACAAATTTTGGCCCGAATGCCGAAGCGCGCCATTCCGTCCACGTTGCGTTGTGTACCGAG